>JACCYD010000506.1 GCA_013696695.1 Deltaproteobacteria bacterium
ATCCTGGCGTTCGATCTTCCGCCGAAGCGGGACTAGCTGTGGACTAGCTGCGCTTGCAGATCATGCGCACCGCGCGGCCGTCTTCGCCGGACGGCTTGATGTTCGTCATCTGCAGCACCAGCACGTCACCGCCGGGCCGCACCGACACGATGATGCGCCAGCCCCACGGCGGACCATCGCCTGCCGGATAGGTGCCCTGCACGTCGATCAGCGCCCACGATCCTGTCACCGGGCTCATCGTCATCGGCTTCGGCGAATGGAAGGAATCCGAGAACTCGGCGATGCCATCGCGGAGCGCGATCGTGCCGGTGTGCGGCGTGCCCTCGTAGCTCCAGGTGTACGCAACCTCGGTCGGCTGGACGGCGATCGTGCAATCGCTGGTGACCGCCTCGTTACCCAACGGGTCGAGCCAGAGCTCCGACTGTCCACTCCACCGCGTGCCTTCCAGCTCTCGAAGCGACATGCCGCGACCCTAGTACATCGGGGAGTGATCTGCCTACGGATCCAGGGCGCTCCGGCGAGCACTTCGCGAGGCTTGTTCGGTAGTGTTCGCCCATGAAGCGCATCGCACTCGCATCGATCCTGTTCATGGCCTGTGGCGGCAGCAAGAAGGATCCGCCGAAGCAACCCGATCCCCCCGCCGGCGACACGCCGATGGCCGGCGATCCCGCGTCCGAGAAGAAGATGGAAGCGCCAGCGCCGCCCGACACCGGTGGCGCGAAGATGATCACCGGCGTGGCCGCGGTGACCTGGGCTCCGCTCGATCCGAGCAATGCGGCCGGTCCGCAGCTCGCGGTCCTGCACGGCGATCCCAAGAGCGGCGGCGCGTTCTTCCTCAAGCTGCCCGCCGGTATGAAGTCGGGCCTCCACACGCACACCGCCGACTATCATGCGGTGGTCGTCAGCGGCGCGCCGAAGCACTTCCTCGCCGGTGGCGATGCCAAGGCCAAGCCGCTCGCGGCCGGAAGCTACTGGTTCCAGCCGGGCGGCCAGCCGCACGGCGACGAGTGCAGCGGCAAGGACGACTGCGTCCTCTACCTCGTGATGACCGGCGGCTTCGACTTCACGCCGACGCCGAAGGCCAAGCCCGACAAGGCCGGCGCCTACAAGCTCGTCGCGCGCGGGGACATGAAGTTCGTGCCGATGGATCCGAAGCAGCCCAACGGCATGAAGGCGTCGTTCGTGTTCGGCAACCCGGCCAAGCCGGAGCCGGTCGGCTTCGTCATCGAGGTGCCGCCGAAGGGCAACAGTGGCCTGCACAGCCACACGTCGAACTATCACGCGCTCGTCATCGACGGGCAGCCGGCGCACTGGCAGCCGCACGAGGCGAACGAGGGCACGCCGGTCGACGTCGGCGCGTACTGGTACCAGCCCGGCGGGTACGACCACGGTGATCGCTGCCTCAGCGACAAGCCGTGCCGCGCGTTCGTGTTCATGGAGAAGATGCTCGACTTCAAGCCGGGCGCAGCCACGAAGAAGTAGCGAGGCCGAGGCGAGCCCGGAGAAGGGGTTGGGTGGCGAGGTGGGGCGAGCGCGAGGCCGAGCGAACAGGTAGGCCCCGGTTCGCGCGACGCGTCGGACGTTTGATACGGTTTCCCCGATGTCACGTCTGATCGCGGTCGCGATGATGTTGGTCGCGTGTGGTGGCCCCAAGCGCCACGCCCCCGAGGGTGGAGAAAACTCGATGCCGAGTGGCTCGTTCTTCACCGACAAGGGTGGTCCGGCCTCGGATCGCCGGTTCCGCGAGGGACCGGGTGGGTTTCCGTTGCCCGCGGACGCGCTCGGCTGCAAGGACCTGCCGAACAAGGATCTGATCTGCAAGATCGCCCGCAAGCGCGACACCGTGCACGACGAGCTGGCCACCTACCTGAAGGAGCGCGGCTTCGTCATCATGTACGAGGGCAGCGCGGGCATCGGCCCAGGAAAGTCGGAGCTCGCGGGTGGCTACCGCATGCACATCGACAGCCCCAAGTCGAAGTACCTGGTCAGCGTGACGACAGATACCGAGAAGTCGACGCTCCTCACGATCACCGTCAAATAACGACACCCATGTTAGCGGGTGGCGCGGCTGCGCTTGGCCGTGCGGGAGCTCGTGCTCGGGCGACGATCGGCGGGCACGAGCTCCGCGAGCCCGATCTCGTCGGAGGCGCCCTCGTGAATGAGGTTGAAGTGGAGCTCGTGGCTCGGCTCCGACGTCGTGTAGACCTTGACGGGAATCGCGACGAGGCCGAACGACAGCGTGGCGGAATCGATGGCGCGTGCGGGCATGACCCGCGATCACTTGCGATGGCCGTACCAGGCGCACGCGGCACACGGCTTGTACTGGTCGGCGGCATGCGCTCCCTTCTCTTTGCTCTCGCGATCTCCGGAATTCTTGCATCGTGCCGCACACAGCCGGCTCAGCGCGGCGCACAGATCGGCCAGTCGACCGCCCCGCTGCCGCCGGATCCGACCGCGCCGCTCGCGACCGACGAGAAGCAGACCGGACCGAGCGTCAGCGTTCCAATCTCGGACCAGCCGGGTCGTGTCGGGTCGCCCAGTTCACCCGGCCCGACGGGCTCCCCGATCCCACCCGTCCAGGACCCCGGGGATCTGCCGACCCCGCCGACTTCCACCCCCGACGCGGGCGTATGGTCGCCGCCGCCGGACGCGCCGTGACGCGGGCGCGCATTGTCGCCGGGCTGGTGAGGTAGAACACTCCGATGGAGCCGGCGTCGATCGCTGCACAGCTGCGCGAGCTCGCCATGTATTACGAGCTCGACGGCGATCGTCATCGCGCGTTCGCCTACGACAAGGCGGCGAAGTCGATCGATGCCACTCAGGGCTTGCAGCGGCTGATCGACGAGGGCCGTCT
Organism: Deltaproteobacteria bacterium; assembly: GCA_013696695.1. Lineage (GTDB taxonomy): Bacteria > Myxococcota_A > Polyangia > Haliangiales > Haliangiaceae > JABFXX01. Next base: position 2,855 of record JACCYD010000506.1, read on the forward strand.
CGAGGAGCTGCCGAACATCGGGCCGTCGACGGCGCGCGTGATCGCCGAGCTGTCGCGCACCGGGCGGGTCGCCGTGCTCGATCGGATGCGCACGCAGTGGCCCTCGGTGGTGATCGAGCTGGCGACGTTGCCGAAGGTCGGAGTGCAGAAGGCGCGCAAGATCTTCAAGTCGCTGACGCCGCCGGATCTCGATGCCGTGGCGGCGATGTGTCGCTCCGGTGTGATCAGCGAGCTCCCAGGTTTCGGCAAGGTCAGCGAGCAGAAGATCCTGCAGTCGATCGAGGAGCGAAAGCTCAACGGCACGCGGGTGATCCTGGTGGAAGCAGAGGATCACGCCGCGTCACTCGCCCATCACCTGCGCAGCGATCCGGCCATCTCGCGCGTCGAGATCTGTGGTCCGGTGCGGCGCTGGTGCGAGGTGGTCGACGTCCTGGCCTACGCCGTGATGTCGAAGGATCGAGATCGCGAACGGGCTACCAACGATGTCGCGAACCGGCTCGCCGAGTTCGGGTTGGTGACGAGCGTCGATCGCAGCAGCGATCCGCTGGTCGGCTTCGTGGCGGGTGGCCTCAAGTGCGAGATCCACGTCGCGGCACCCGGTCGCTTCGGCTGGACGATGATCGAGGCCACCGGCTCGCGCGCCCACGTCAGCCAGTTGCGCGAACGCGCGGTGGAGCGCGGCATCGATCTGACGAAGCTCGATGCCGACGACGAAGCGTTGGTCTATCGCGCGCTCGGCTTGCCGTGGTTGCCGCCCGAGGTGCGCGACGGCACCGACGAGATCGCGGCGGCGGTTGCCGGCGACGATTTCTCGGATCTGATCACGCTCGACGACATCACCGTCGCGTCGCACTGCCACACGACGGAGAGCGACGGCAAGAATTCGCTCGTCGACATGGTGCGCGGCGCGGCAGAGCGCGGCTTCGACGCGATCACGATCACCGATCATTCGGCGAACGCGAGCTACGCGAACGGTCTCGATCTCGATCGGCTGCGTGCGCAGGCGGCCGACATCGCAGCGCTCGACACCCCGGACGCGCTGGTGATGCACGGCACCGAGGCCGACATCCTTGAAGACGGCACGATCGACGTGCCTCCCGAGATGATCGGCAAGCTGGGAGTGATCATCGCGAGCGTTCACCAGCGCTACAAGCTCGACGAGGACGGCATGACGAGGCGCGTGATCGCGGCGATGAAGCAGCCGTACTTCAAGATCTGGGGCCATCCGCTCGGCCGGCTGGTGTTGCGCCGCGATCCGATCGCGGTGCGGATCGACGAGGTGCTCGATGCGCTCGCCGAATCGCGTGGTGCGATCGAGATCAACGGCGATCCGTATCGCCTGGACCTCGATCCCGAGAACGTGCGCCGGGCGGCGCGGCGGGGGATCCAGTTCGTGCTCGCCTCGGACGCACACTCGGTGCGTGCGATCGCGGCGGTACGGTATGCGGTCGGCCTCGCGCGGCGCGCGCGGCTTCGCAAGAAGGACGTGATCAACGCGCGTCCGGCTGGCGAGGTGATCGACCTGATCCGCCCGAATCCCTCCTAGATCGTCGGAGGTCGCTGGAACGAGCGATGCAGCTCCTTCAGACATGGCACGCGCACCCGCGAAGCTCGCGAAGTACCGCTCGATGCGAGACTTCACGAAGACCGCGGAGCCGAGTGGGGCCGAGACCGTAGCGTCCGGCCATCGCTTCGTCGTGCAGAAGCACGCCGCGCGCCGGCTGCACTACGACTTCCGGCTCGAGCTCGACGGCGTGATGTTGTCGTGGGCGGTGCCGAAGGGGCCGAGCTTGGTGCCGACCGAGCGCCGCCTCGCGGTGCGCACCGAGGACCATCCGATCTCCTACAACGACTTCGAAGGCATCATTCCGGAAGGCGAATACGGCGGCGGCACCGTCGTGGTGTGGGATCGCGGCGAGTGGATCCCCGAAGGTGATCCACGTGTCGCGATCGAGAAGGGCAGGCTGACGTTCACGCTCGCGGGCGAGAAGCTGCGCGGCAAGTTTCATCTCGTTCGCACCAAGGACACGAGCTGGCTGCTGTTCAAGAGCCGCGATGACGAGGCCTCGACCGGCGACATCACGATCGAGCGCCCGGAGAGCGTGATCACCGGCCGCAACCTCGAGGAGGTCGCCACGGCCGCCGACCGCGTGTGGCACTCCAACCGCGCCGCGACGCCGACGATGGCGCAGCAGCGCGCGTCGCGAATCGCGACCAAGACGCGCTCGGGCACCGCCGGCCCGACGTCGTCATACGTGCGGCCCGCGCCGAAGGCGACGCCGGCCGAGATCCATGCGCTGGTCGCGAGCCTGCCGCTCGGCTTCAAGCTCACGAACCTCGACAAGGTGCTGTACCCGGAGCAGGGCCTGACCAAGGGCCAGCTGATCGCGTACATCGCGGTCGCCGCGGAGTACATGCTGCCGCACGTCGCGAACCGGCCGCTGACGATCGTGCGCTGCCCGGATGGCCGCGCCAAGCCGTGCTTCTTCCAGAAACACATCCTCCCGGGCTCGCCGTCGGCGATCCACACGCTGCCGCTGCAGGAGGCTGATGGCGAGGCGGTGAAGTACATGACCGTCGACGACATGCCGGGGCTGGTTGCCCTCGCGCAGCTCGGCACGCTCGAGATCCACACCTGGGGCTCGCACGCCGATAAGCCGGAGCGGCCCGATCTGATGGTGTTCGATCTCGATCCCGGCGAGCACGTGACGTGGGACGAGGTCGCGCTCGCGGCGTTCCAGTTGCGGCGGCGACTGGACGACCTCGGCTTCATCAGCTTCGTGAAGACCACCGGCGGTAAGGGGCTGCACGTCGCGGTGCCGACCAAGCGCGGCCCTGGCTGGGACGACTTCAAGGCATTCACCAAGGCGGTGGTCGAAGCGATCGAGCGCGATGCACCCGATCGGTTCACGACGATCATGACGAAGTCGCGCCGGCGCGGAAAGATCTTCCTCGACTACCTGCGCAACGGTCGCAACGCGACGTTCATCGCGCCGTACTCGCCGCGCGCGCGGGACGGCGCCACGGTCGCTGTGCCGATCGAATGGGAAGAGCTCGCGCGTGGCGTCGACCCGAAGGCGTTCACCACGGCGACCGTGCCGCGGCGGCTCGCGAGCCTGCCGCGGGATCCATGGGCGGAGCTCGATGACTCCGCGCGCGCGATCACGGCCGCCGCGAAGCGTGCCGTGATGCGCAAGTGATCGCTACGACGGCTTGGTCGGCTCGGTCTTCCACTCCTTCATGGCCTGATCGCCCGGGCGATCGACGTGGACCTTGTCGTCCACCGACGTCACCCATGCGATCGGGATGTAATGGTGTTGACCGCTCTTGTCCTTGCTCAGCTTGATCTCGTCGGTCCCCTCGATGTGATCGACGGTGGCGAACTGACCGTCGTTCGAGCACACGACGGGCATATGGGGCTTGATCAGACCTTTGGCAGTGTTTGAATCCAACATGCGTCGAGTGTACGCATCTCGCGTACCAACCCGCGTGCGAGATACTCGTGCGCCTAGTTCGTCGAAGCGAGCCGCTTGAGGAACGGCACCACCTGCTGCTGAGTCACATTCTCGGCGACCGCCTCGATGCAGTCGTTGACGCCGTTGTTGACCATGCGCGGCGAGTTACCGACGGTGGCCTTCGCAGAGCCGGAGGCCGAGGCCGCACGATTCGCCTCCCAGCGCTCGCCGCCGTCCTTGCCGGTCCACGGCGCGATGCGCACGGCGACGGTGCACGAGATCTCGGTCTGCGAGCCGGTCTTCGTGATCTGGATCTTCTTGACCGTCGTCGCGACGATGAACCCGCGCGAGCTACTCGATTCGAGATCTGCGCCCGTCGGCATGCCGCCGCCGGGCCACGTCGTCGCATAGCCCGTGCGCTGCACGCTGTCCTTGAGGATCTTCTCGAGGCGCGCGCCGCCACCGGCGGGCAGCTGCTTCGATTGATCGATCGTGGTGTCGACGTTGACGAACACCGGTGGGCCGCTGCCCTTCTTCTTCGGCGTGCGCGATGCCTTGACCGGCCGGAACTTGCCGACCGAGCGCAACGCGTTGGCGGCCGCCGCACTGACGTCGGCGCTGCGATCGTTCGCCATCGCATCGTCGAGCGCGGTGAACGCGAGCTGCACCGCATCCGGCGCAGTGCGCGCGTCGATCATCTTCGCGAGGGCGAGCGCGGACACGCGGCGAATACCGTTATCGGCATCGTTGCGAAGTGATCCGGCGAGCGCGATCACGGCGCGCGGGTCGCGCTCCTTCGACAAGTTCAGTGCGGCGGCGAGCCGAACGCGCTGGCTCGGATCGGTTCCGAGCTGACGAATGCTGTCCTTGATCGAATCGGCCGAAGCCGATCCGATCGACAGCAGTAGCCAGCAAGCGGTGAACACCGCTAGCGCGCGCATCGCACTGAAAATAACACGTAGGCCAGATCGCACGACCACGCGAGTGCGGTGAGGCACAACACGTACGTGTAGGATGCGACATGGCAATCTCCCCGCGCGGGATCATCGGGAGCGTGCGGGTACTGGGCGCAATGGCCCGTGTCACCGCTCCGACGTTGGTCGATATCGCCCGGGATCACCTCGCGCGAAGCGCGGTCGACGAGCGGGCGAGGTGGTTTGGTCGGCGTGTCATTGACGTGCTCGACGTCAAGCTCACCGCAACGGGCGCGGAGCGCGTGCCGTCCGGTCGTTCGTACGTCTACATGTCGAACCACCAGAGCCACCTCGACATCCCGATGCTCTACGCGACACTCCCGTCGCCGACGATCCGGATGCTCGGCAAGACCGAGCTGTTTCAGATCCCGCTGTGGGGCCGCGGGCTGAGGGCCGCCGAGTTCATCGAGGTCGATCGCTCGAATCACGACAAGGCGATGAAATCGATCGCGCATGCCGCGAAGCTGATCCGCGATGGCGTCAGCATCTACCTCGCTCCCGAGGGTACGCGGTCGCGCGATGGCCGGATCGGAGCGCTCAAGAAAGGCGGCTTTCACCTGGCGCTCGACACCGGCACGCCGATCGTCCCGGTTGGCATCCAGGGCACGATCGACATCCTGCCGCGCGGGTCGAAGCTGATGCACACCGGGGTGCCCGTGAAGGTCACGATCGGCGCCCCGATCCCCGTCGAGGGGCGCGAGCTCGAGGGATTGATGGCCGAAGTACGGGATTTCCTAATAAAGAACGTCGAAAGCGATCCGAGCGATTCCCCGTAATTCAGGTATCCTAGATCGGCCGTGACTTGGGTTGTCCCCTTGGCGCTCGGGGGCTTCGCCGTCCTCTTGATGGCGGTGTTCACGATGGTGGCTGCCAGAAGGCGGCATCGCACCGTCATGCAACCGGCGGTGTACGTGGGGCCGGCCATCCTGGTCCACGACATCAACGACGATCGCTGCACCGGCTGCGATGCGTGCGTTGCCGTCTGTCCCACCAACGTCCTCGACCTGGTGGCGAATAAGAGCCGCGTCCTACGCTTTCACGACTGCATCCAGTGCGAAGCCTGCATGTTCGCGTGCCCCACCGAAGCGCTGGTGATGTTCCCCGAAGGATCGACCCCACCGCCGCTCAAGGTCCCCGAGATCGACGAGAACTTCCAGACCATCGTTCCCGGCCAGTATCTGATCGGCGAGGTCGCAGGTAAGCCGCTCGTGAAGAGCGCGGCGAATCTCGGCCGCGCGGTGGTCGAGCACATGATGGTCTCCGGCCTCCGCCCTGGCGCGATCGGGCGCAGCGACACCATCGTCGACGTCGCGATCATCGGCTCGGGTCCGGGCGGCTTGTCGGCAGCGCTGACCTGCATCCAGAAGGGCCTGTCGTACCTCGTGCTCGAGAAGGAGCAGATGATCGCGTCGACGATCGCGCGCTACCCGAAGGGCAAGCTCGTGATGGCCGAGCCGTACGACACCGCGAACCTGTCGTTCTTGCCGGTGTTCGACTCCGCGAAGGAGCAGCTGATTCCGATCTGGAACGAGCTGATCGAGCGCGTCGGCATGAGGGTCAACCAGGGCGAGTCGGTCGAGACCGTCGCCCGCGCACCCGACGGCGCGTTCGAGATTCGCTCCACCGTCGCGGTGTATCGCGCGCAGCGCGTGGTGCTCTCGATCGGTACCCGCGGCAAGCCGCGCACCCTTCAAGTACCCGGCGAGAACTTGCCGAAGATCTTCAACCTGCTCGAGGATCCCGACGAGTGGCGTGGCCGGTCGGTGCTCGTGGTCGGTGGTGGCGATTCCGCCGTCGAGGCCGCGGTCGCACTCGCCGACGCCGGCGCGAAGGTGATGATCTCGTACCGCGGCAAGGGCTTCAATCGCGCCGCGCCCAAGAACAAGCAGACGATCGAGCAGTACGCCGGCGAAGGGCGCCTGAAGGCGAAGCTCGGCTCGCAGATCCTGCAGTTCGATCCCGACAGCGTCACGGTCGCGCTCGCCGACGGTTCGCAGAAGCGATATCCGAACGATGGCGCGTTCGTGTTGATCGGCGCCGATCCACCGATCCAGTGGCTCGAGAAGATGGGCATCAAGTTCGTCGAGCGCCCGCACTCGTATCAGATGGGCAAGACCGACGACATCGTGCGCAAGTTCGCGCGTGCGCTCGATTGCGCCGAAGATGCCGCGCGCGCGGCGGCCGCGATCCTCGGTGGCAGCACGGGCTTCGCGCCGTCGATGCCTGCGATCGACCGCGGCGCCGCGGGAGTCCAGCTGCCCACGGCGATGCCGATGGGCGAGCCGGTGTCGGGCCCGCGCAAGTGGCTGCGCTCGGCCACCAGCATCTTCTCCGCGGGCCAGCACGGTCGCGCGTCCACCAACGCCGGCATCCAGCAGCCAGTTCGCCCCCCCGATCCCAAGGGCGGCAAGAAGAAGTTCGATGCACCGGTGCCGCTGTCCGAGTTCGCGATGCGCGGCAAGCCCGGCGGCCCGCCGGCGCTGCCTCCGCCCGGCGGCAACAACAACGAGCGGTCCGGCGTGCATCACATGCACACCGGCCACGGTCGCCGCGATCAGCTGTCGGCCGGTGAGCGCACGCGCATCCTTCGCATGTTGCGCGATGAAGGCGGTCGCCTCGCCGACGAAGACTCGTCGGTCTACATCGGCGCCGCACCTGCCAAGGATTACGACTTCGACTTCGACGATGGGCCCGCGCCGGCCCCGGCTCCGTCGCCGAGCGGCATGTCGCCCGCGATGCTGCGCCCCGATGTCCCTGCGAAGCCGGCGATCGTCGTCGGTGTCGCGCAGGCGCAGCGCCGCGCCAAGAAGCCGGCCGTGGGTGGCAAGCGCGACGTGCCGCCGCCTTCCGGCAATCCGCCGATGCATCTCGACAATTCGGAAGAGTCACCTCCGGTCCATCCCGGTGCTCGGACACCTGTGAAGTCCGCGCGGCGGCAGGTGCCACCTCCGTTCGGCGACGAGCCGACGCGCCAGGTCGACGACGACATCTTGAGCGCGCTGCGCAACCTGCCCGACAAGCCGGCACCGATGAACCTCGCGCCAACGCCGACGCCATCGAAGCAATCGCCGAAGCCGTCGCGCGCGATCCCGGTACCGAAGCCCGCGTTCGGTGAGGAGCCCACGCGGATGGCGGCGATCGATCCCCGCGCGTACGACGAGACCGGCGTCGAAGAACGCACCGATCGCGGCTCGCAGGTTCGCAAGTTCCCGCAGGCCCAGCCGAAGACCGACCCGTCACCGTCACGGTTCGGAGGCGGCGAGCTCGAGGACAACGGCGATGAAGCCACCCGGCTCGCCAGCCTCGACAGCCTCGCCGCGATGGACCGCGTGCGCAACTCACCGAACGCTCCGCACAAGGCTCCTCACCCGCCTTCTCCCTCGGCCAACAGCTCCGACGAGCGCACGCGCGCCGTCAACATTCGCAACGATCCGAGCATCTCCGACATCGACTGGGACCTCGATTGACCGATGGCGGCGACGCCGACATCGGACGCAGGCGGCGTGCTCAAGCCGAGCTCGAAGAAGCGCGACGAGATGGACGACACGGTTCCTGCTCGTGGGGAGATCGACGGCGATCCGCCGATCCGCCCGACGATCCCGCTCGATCGCTATCGCATCGGTAAGGAGCTCGGTCGCGGCGGCATGGGTCGCGTGGTCGAAGCGTTCGACGTCCAGCTCGGTCGTACCGTCGCGCTCAAGGAGGTGCTGACCAAGGGCACGCACCGCCGGTTCGCGCGCGAGATTCACATCACCGCGCGGCTCGAGCACGCGTCGATCGTCCCGCTCTACGACTCCGGCATCACGATGGAGGGCAAGCCGTTCTACGTGATGCGCAAGGTCTCCGGGAAGCCGCTCGACGAGATGGTCGCGCGCTGCATCGATCTCGACGAACGGCTCACGCTGTTGCCGCGCCTGCTGTCGGCGATCGACGCGGTCGCGCACGCGCACTCGCGCGGTGTCATTCATCGCGACATCAAGCCGCAGAACATCCTGCTCGCCGAGCTCGGCGAGACCGTCGTCATCGACTGGGGCCTCGCGAAGGTGGTCGGCGAGGAGGAAGACGAACCGCAGCTGTCTGCTGCCGACACCCACGATGCCGATGCCGGGGATTCGCTGCGCACCCAGGTCGGCTCGGTGTTCGGGACGCCGGGCTTCATGGCCCCGGAGCAGGCGCGCGGCGAAGCGCTCGACACCCAGGGCGATGTCTACGCGCTCGGCGCGACGCTGTATCAGCTGCTCTCGGGCGAGCCTCCCGTGCGCGGGGTGTCGGCGACCGAGGTGATGGACAAGACGCGGACGCACGACATCCGGCCGCTCACCGAGACCGCCTCGGGTGCGCCTCCGGATCTCGTCGCGATCGCTACCAAGGCCCTCGCGTTCGATCCCAACAATCGGTATCGCGATGCCGGCGAGCTCGCCGCCGACGTGCGGCGATTTCTCGAGGGGCAGCTCGTCGCCGCACACGACTACACGACGCGGCAGCGGCTCGCTCGCTTCGCGCGGCGTTATCGTGGTGTGTTGTCGGTGACGGCGCTCGCTGCCGTCGCGGTCGCGGTGATGTCGTGGATCGGCGTGCACCGGATCCTCAGCGAGCGCGATGCCGCCACCCAGGCGCGGCTCGAGGCCGATGAAGATCGCCGCCTCGCCGTCGAGGCGCGCGATCGGCTGGCCGAACGCCACGACGCGCTGGTGGTGATGCAAGCGCGCGCGCAGCTCGACGCCAATCCCACCGAGTCGGTGGCGATCTTGAAGCAGCTGCCCGCGACCTCCCCGCGGATCGACGAAGCACGCGGCATCGCCTCGGCCGCAGCACTGCGCGGTGCGACGTTCGCGATCCAGACCACCACCGAGGCGGCGCTCCAGGCGGAGATCGCGCCCGACGGTCGCCACCTGTTGCAGGTCACGCACGACGGCATGGTGCGCGTGTTCGACCTCGATCTCCGGCGGATGATCGTGTCGCGCACGTTTGGGGTCGCGACGCGCGCGGAGTGGATCGCCGATGGCAAGCTGCTGGTCTACAACCGCAAGACGGCCGCGGTGGTGTTCGACCCGAAGACCAGCGTCGTCGAACAACTAGCGTTCACGGCGATCGAGACGGCGTGGCCGACCGCGAGCGGTGATCGCGCGATCGTGAGGATGTCGGATTACTCCGCCGCATTGTTCGATGCCGCGACGAAGACGCTGACGCCGATCCCATTCGACGGCAAGGTCACCGACGTCGCGATCGCGAAGGACGGCAGCTGGTACGCCGTCAGCTCGCGCAAGCTGCTGGTCGTATTCGATCGCGCGGGCCAGGAGCTGTCGAGGCGGACCGACAAGCTCGGCATCATGATGGCGTCGCGCGCGCGCACGCTGGCGGTGCTGTACGACAGCAAGATCGCCGAGCTCACGCTCGATCCGACGCCCGTATGGACCGAGATTCCACTGACGGCCGCCGCCACGTGGATGAGCTATCGCGGCCGCGAGCTGGTGATCTTCCAGACCACCGGTGATGTCCAGGGCTGGAAGGGCACCAAGGTGTATCGCCGCGGCACGTTCGATCGACTGTCACCGATGATGCGCGAGGGCGGCGACGACGTGCTGGTGTGGTTGCGCGACGACGGCAAGCTCAACTGGATCGGCGATCTCGGCCGCGGCGCGGTCGCGATCCCGACGGTCGCGCATCGCGCACGCCTCGCGGTGCGGCCCGGTGCGCAACGGATGGCGGTGGTCGGCGATGGCGCCGTCGTCGTGTTCGATCTCGCAATGATCTTGCCGCAGCGGATCGCGGGGCAGAGCTACATGAAGGCGCTGTTCGTCGACGATCAGACGCTGCTCGTGATGCGCGACATGCAGGCCAAGTTCGAGTGGCACGATCTGGCGACCGGCAAGGTGTCGACGGTCGACTACAACGAGATGCACTTGCCGATCATCTCCGACGTCGATCCGATCGACGGTCGCGTGCTGATGCGCGAGGAGCACGCGCGCAACGGCCCGCGCTTCGTATTGTTGCGCAAGGGTCGCGACCGCGCGGAGACCGTCGTCGAGGGCGACAAGCCGTGGGCGCGCCTGGTCGCCGGCAACGCGATCGTCTACGGGCTCGGTGATTCGCAGGTGTTCGCACGGATCGGTGACGAGCCAGCGCGCATGGTCGCCAAGCTCGATGGCGTGTCGACCCATGGCGTGGGCATCGGCCTGCTGCAATTCGCCGCGCACTCGAGCACCGGCGAGGTGGTGAAGGGTGACCTCCGCACCGGCGCGATCGAGCGCGTCCGCGTGCCGACCGGCACCGATGGCTTCCTCGCGAGCGACGGCAAGGGCCGGGTGTTCATCGTCGAGGATAACCGGCTGCTGATCTGGGACGGCCAGGTCTCCGAGATCGCGAAGTTCGACAAGCCGATCGATCGCGTGTTCGGCGTCGAGGGCGGCGTCGCGATCCAGACCGGTCGCGAGCGTGCGATCTACGTGCTCGAGCTGCGCGCCGGAGCTGCGCCGCATCGCGTGGTCGCGGCATCGACGAACCACCCCGCGTTCGCTACCAACGGCAAGCTGCTCGCTGCGGCCGGCAACGGTCGCGAGATCCAGATGATCGAGCTGCCATCGCGTGCGCGGTGGACGCTGCCCACGCTGAGCACGGCGCGCGATGGCATCGGCATGTCGCCGAGCGGTACCGCGCTGTTCCAGCAGACGGATACCGGCATCGTGATCTGGCGGATCCCGCGGATCGGCCGGGACTTCGCCGCGTGGCTCGACGACCGGAGCAACGGTGTCGTCGACAAGGACGGGGTGCTCGGCTGGTCGTGGCAGTCGCCATA
>JACCYD010000542.1 GCA_013696695.1 Deltaproteobacteria bacterium
CTCTATTACAGCACCACGCCGGAGGCCGATCCGACGATGCAGCTGGTCGATGCCGGCCTGTCGCTCGCGCGTGGCTTGCCCGACAAGGTGCTCGACCTCGCCGCGAAGATCGAGGGCGTGCGGCCGCGCCTGTTGCGCACGTACGCGCTCCTCGATCTCGACAAGCCCAAGGAGGCCTACGACGAGGCCGGTAAGATCCTGAAGGACTCGACCGGCTCGACGGGCGCAGCCTGCGAGGAAGGCAACGACCAGGCGAACATCGAGGCCAAGATCCTGTGCGAGCAGTCGCGCATGCTGGCGAACGACAAGGAGCGCACCGCCGCGGCCGACGCGCTGCTCGGCCTCGCGCGCCAGGCGAAGAGCAAGCTCGGCCGTCACGCGCTCGGCGTCGCGTACCTGAGGATCAACGATCTGGTGAACGCGAAGGAGCACCTCGGCCAGGCGGTCAAGGACATCAGCGACACGTCGCCGAACCCGTTCGAGTACCGCACCCGCACCGCGCTCGCCGAGATCGCGCTGCTCGAGAAGGACCTCGAGATGGCGAGCAAGATCGTGCAGGAGGCGCTGAACATCAACACCGGCTACTTCCCGACGCGCGCGCTACTCGCCCGCATCCTGGTGCGCAACAAGGAAGCCGACAAGGCGATGACGTTGCTGACGCCAATCCTCGCCGAAGCGTCGGCGAACACGCCGATCGTGCAGCTGACGCTCGCCGAGGCGCTGGTCGTGAAGAAAGATTCGACCGACACGGACAAGAAGAGCGCCGAGCGGATCCTGGGCGAGCTCAAGGGCAAGCCGGGCATCCCGCTCGAAGAGATCGGTCGGATCGCGGCGATGATCGATCCAGAGCTCCCCAAGAAGCTCGACGTGCCGGTGCCGGCCGAGGCCGGCAAGCCGGGTGAAGCGCCGAAGCCGCCGAAGCAGCCTCCGCGCCGCGGACGCCGGTGATGAGGGGCGCGCTCGTCGCGCTCGTTTGCGTCGCGTGTGGTGGCGGCGATCAGCAGCCGGCCGTAGAGGTACGGGCCGAGGTTCGCCTCGTCGACGGCAGCTTCGAGGAGCTGACCTCGGCGCGCAGCAAGCTGGTCGACGCGCTCGCGGGTGCGCCCAGCGATGCGGTGATGATCGCGCGGATCGCAGAGGTCGACGGGCTGACCACGCTGCTCTACGGCGTTCCCGTTCCCGAGGAGCGCGTGTTCGCGCCGGTTCCGCCGGGACAGCCGGGCTATCGCGAGTGGGCGATCGGCAAGGTCGCGTTCGAGCTGACGCGCGTGCGGACCGCCAAGGAGGCTGCCGAGCTGGACGCGTTGCTTGCCGACCTGGGCAAGACGCACGACGGCGACATCTGGCGACGCTGGCTCGTGGGGCGTGTCGCGCTCGTCCGCGGAGACCGGATCGCGGCCGCTGCCGCGTTTCAGGGCGACCATCGGCTCGCCAAGATCGATCGGGCGATGATGCTCGCCGACGACGGCAAGCCTGGCGAAGGCGAGAAGCTGCTCGCCGCCGATCACGTGCTCGCGGTGTCGTCGCGCGCGGTGCTCCGCGCCGAGATCGATGATGTCGCCGGCGCGGTCGCCGATCTCGAGCTCGTCAAGAGCGACGCACCCCGCGTGGCCGCCTACCGGCTCCTCGCGACCGCGATGATCGGGCTCGCGAACGAGCGCTACGATCTCGTCGCCGATGCGCTCGGCAAGCTCGGGAAGATGCGCGTACTACCGAACGAGTGCGCGTTGTGGGAACGCATCGCGTGGGCGCATCTGCAGCTCGGGCGCAGCATCGACAAGACGAACGATCACAAGATCGCGTCGATCTCGCGCCAGCGCTGCGCCGCACTCGGCAAGGCGACCGGCGACAACAAGCTGCTGCTCCTGGTCGACGCGAATCTCAACCTCGGGCTCGGCAAGCCGGAGCAAGCGCTCGCGATCGCGGCGCGCGTGCCGTCGGCGTGGGGCAAGGTCACGGTCGCGCAGGCGGCGGAAGAGCTCGCCATGCCGAAGCGCGTGATCGAAGCGCTCGACAAGCTGCCGCTCGAACCGGCCTCCTCGGATCGCCGGGTCGCGAAGATCCTCGCGCTGCAAGCGCACGCGCAGCTCGCCACCGGCAAGCCACGCAGCGACCTGCTCGCCGAGCTCGAGGCAGTCGCGGACTCGGCGAAGAGCCAGCGCGCGCGTCATGCGCTCGGCGCCGCGTACTTCGCGCTCGGCGATCTGACCGCCGCCAAGCGCGAGCTGCGGCGCGCCGTCGAGGACACCTCGGCGCAGTCTCCGAATCCGCTCGCATTTCGCACGCACCAGCTGCTCGCCGAGATCGGGCTCGCTACCAACGATCTCGAGACCGCGGGTCCGGAGATCGAGCGCGCGATGGAGATCCATCCCGGCAACGCGACCACCCGGGTGATCCAGGCGCGCATCCTGCTCCGCAACGCCGAGCCAGACAAAGCCCTCGCAGAGTTGGCAGGCCTGCGCACCGCCGGCGAGCTGATGCCCGCAGCGAAGCTGGTCGCGGCGGAGGCGCTGGTCGCGCGCAAGGAGGCGACGGCCGATCAGCGCGCGCAGGCAAAAGTGCTGATCGGCGAGCTGGTCGGCAAGCCCGGCGTGTCGCCTGCCGATCTCGGGCGCGTCGCGGCGCTGGTCG
>JACCYD010000551.1 GCA_013696695.1 Deltaproteobacteria bacterium
GACGCTGGCAGCGACTACTATCACGGCGGTGCGGTGCCCTCCTTCTTGTGGCCGGTGCCCGGCACGCCGAGCGGGCGCGCCGGCAGCCAGGGGTTCGGCAACAACGAGGGCTTCGGCGCACTCGTCGATCGGCAGGGGAGCGATGTCTACCGGGTCGACAACGGCCAGGGCTCGCCGGTCCGGGCCAACAATCGCCGGATCGATCCCGACTCGACCTGCGCGCCGACCAGTCCAACATGCAACGGGCTCTTCCTCGACCAAGAGCCACCGTTGTAGAGGCGTGCTAGACCGATCAGTCTAGCGATGGAGGTATCGACCAAAGCTCGCCTGCTCGACGCGGGTGATGATGATGCTCGAGCGTGGCTACAACCACCTCGGCATCCAGGATCTGCTCGTGGCGACCGACGTGCCGAAGGGCTCGTTCTATCACCACTTCGAGAGCAAGGAAGACTTCGCCCTCCAGGTGATCGAACACTACATGGTCCGCCCTCCGGCGCATCCGCACGTTCTTCGAGTCCACTCGCGATGCCTATCGAGATCAGGGCTACCTCGGGTGCCTGCTCGGGGGACTCGGCCAGGAGCTCTCGGGTGTCAGCCCCGCCTTCGCTACGAAGATCGAGAGCTGCATCGACTACATCGCGACCCGGATCGCCGGCTGTCTCGACGAGGCGGTCACGCGTGGTGACCTCCCACGGGGCACGGACACGAAACACATGGCCAACGTGCTGTGCAATTGCTGGGAGGGTGCCGCGCTGCGCACGCGGCTCACGCGTGATCCGGCGCCCCTCGAGGCGATGCTCGACTTCTACTTCGGCGCGATGACCGTGACGAAACCGAAACGCCGGCGCGTCTGAGGTCCGAGACCGCCGAACTCTGCCACTCTAGCCCGCGGACGATGCCGACGACTCGCGTGATCCAACCCGGGGGCTTCGCGACGCTCAGCAACGATCGCAAGATCCTGGCTCTGGTCGCGGAGGTAGCTGCGGCCAGTGGGGTGGACACGATGGTGGCCGATACGGCGTTCCAGCTGCCTTCCGTGATCGCGGCCTGCTGCCCATCCGCGGTCGTGATCGACCGCGAGCACGTGGACGCCGACACCGCGCTCCACCACCTCGGCACGTCAGCCGCGACCACCACGGTCCTGCTGATGCGCGACGGCGTCGAGGATCCGCCACCTGGGACGCAGCTGGTCGTGTTCAAGTCTTCGCTGGTAGTCGCCTTGAAACTCGCGACCCAACCAGGCGACCTGGAGGACCGCCCCCCCGTGCTCGAGCTGCTGCTGACGGTGTCGCTGCTCTCGGGCCCCATCGAAGCGGCCCTCGAGACCGCCTCCGCACAGGTCGCGCGGGCGTTTGGCGTCGAGCGATGCGTGCTCTCGGTGCGCGGCGATGCCGGCGGAGGCGGCACGTCCGATCCGAACAACTCGAATCGCCTCGAGCGCTGCCGGATGGCGGCTGCCTCGGCGGCGACCGTGCTCGGGATGACGGTGGGAGACGTCGAGCACTGCGAGAGCTTTCTCGCGGTGCCCCTCCAGACACCGCACGGTAGTCACGGGTTCATCGGCCTCGTCGCCGCGGTCCCCCGGATCTTCGGCGACGAGGAACGCACGACCTTGCAGGCCGTCGCGACGAAGCTGGGCGTCGAGCTCGGCTGGCGTGGCGTGCACGACCGCACCAACGACGAGCTCGCGCGCCTCGCGAGTGGGCCCGGACTCGATCCGCTGGTCGGGGCCTGGAACCAGGTCGCGCTCGTGCACCTGATGACCGCGGTGGCGTCCTCCGCGGCGCGCTCGAAGCAGACGGTGACCGCCCTCGTGCTCGACGTCGTCGACCTGCGGAGCATCAACACCCGGTATGGGCTCAAGGTTGGCGACCTCATGCTCCGCCGGATCGTGGATGCTGCTCGAGCCAGCATCAGGGTCGAGGACCTCGTCGGACGCTGGGCGGGCCACAAGATCGCGGTCGTCCTCCAGGACGTGACCCTCGAGGGCGCAAAGCAGGTGGCCGCGCATCTCCACGCCGCGGTCATGGCCAGCCCGATCGCGCTCACGACCGGGGAGCTGCTGGTCATCCCGGTGACCGTCGGCCTGGCGGAGCTCGAGCCGTCCGAGGAGCCCAGTCACATGATCGCGCGGGCAATTGCCGCGGCGAGCCATGGTCCTGCGCAAGGTCTCGCGATCGCGCCTGCCGCCCCACCCGTTTCGGGTGCCGGACTGCAGCTCGAGATCATAGATGACCCTCCCGTCACGCTCGCGGGTACCTACCGGCTCCGCCACGAGATCAGCCGCGGAGCGATGGGCGTGGTCTATCGCGCGGACGACCTCGCGCTCGAGCGGCCGGTCGCGATCAAGATGCTGCGTCCCGACCTCGCCGAGGATCACGTGTTCATCGAGCGACTGCGGGCAGAGGCCGTGCTGCTCGCACGCCTCCAGCACCCGAACCTCGTCCAGATCTATAACTTCGGCCAGGTCGGCGGGGACTCGTACTTCGTCATGGAGCTGGTCGAAGGCGAATCTCTGCAGGAGGCGCTCGAGCGGCACGAGAACGAGGGCACGCCGCCACCGCCGCTCGCGGTGATCATCGCGGTGATCGTGGAGGTCGCCTCAGCGCTCGATGCGCTGCACGAGCGCGGGATCATCCATCGCGACGTGAAGCCAGGGAACGTCATCCGCGATCCGTTTCGCCGACGCGGCGTCCTCGTCGATGTCGGCATCGCCCATCGCGCCGGCCAGCTCACCGAGATCGCAGGTACGCCCGGCTACATCGCGCCCGAGGTGTTCCTCGGGGGCGAGGCGACGGCACGCTCCGACGTCTATGGCCTCGCGGCGACCGCCTACGCGATCCTCACGTTGGTCGAGCCGTTCGGCACCGGCGCGACGGCCGACATCCTGGCGCGGCAGAGCTCGGACGTTCCAGCCGCGCGCCCGTCGTCACATGTCGCCGATCTCGAGCTCGCGGATGACGTCATCCTCGCCGCGCTCCATCGCGATCCGGCGCGGCGTCCCGCCTCTGCCGGTGAGTTCGCGCTCGCTCTGTCGGCGGCGCTGTCGTTCGTGGCATCCGCTGCACCACCGCTGATTCGCCAACGCGACACCCGCCCGCTCCGGATCCAGACCTCGGGCGCGGAGCCGCAGACCCGCGGCGTCGTGTTCCGATCCATCACGCGGGTCCTCGGGGTCCACGAGGCCGCGCGCTTCCGGTTTGCGCTCGACGGCCACGATCCCGAGATCGCGAACGCGATCTTCGATATCGCGCCGCTTTCGTGGCTGCCGACCGCGATGTTCGCGCGGGTGCTCGCGGTCGCGCCGCAACACCTCGATTTCGATGGTTCACAACTCGCGCGGGACGTCGCGCGCGCGAGCGTGCGGGCCACGTTCCGCCGGTTCTTCCCCTCGAGTGCTGCTACCCTGATGCCCGAGCGGACACTGTCGGCGCTCCGCAACGTGTGGGCGCGGTACCAGAGCTGGGGCGACGTCTTGGCCATGCCCGTGTCCACCACCGAGTCAACCGTTCGCATCACGGGGACGCCCCGGAACGCCGAGCTCTGCGCGTGGAGCAGCGGGATGCTCGAGCAACTGGTCGTGCTGTCGGGCGGGCGCAACGCCGCCGTGGATCACCACTCATGCGAGGCACTCGGTGCCGACGCCTGCCTGTTCCGCGTCCACTGGGAGTCCTCCCAGTAGGCGCCTAAAACAGCGCGTCGATCAGCAGCGTCAGCTCGCGGGGAAGCCGCGCGAGATCGGACTTCGACAGAAATCCGTCCGCCTCGCAGCTGCGCGCGAGCGACTCGAGCACCTCGTGCGAGTGCGACGAGAACAGGACGACGGGCACGTCTGCGGTCGCGTAGGCGGCCTTGAGCTGGCGGCACAGCTCGACGCCCGAGGTGCCCGGCATGTTGACGTCGGTCAGGATGACGTCCGGGCGCCAGTCGCCGACCGAGTCGAGCACCTGGTCGACAGTGCTCGACGTCCGCACCTCGAAGCCGGCACGTTGCAGGACGACCTCGAACATTGGAAGCGCCTCCTCGTCGTCATCCACGAGCAGAACGCGCTTGGGCCTCGAGCTCACAGGGCTACCCTACCACTCGTCGCGTCGAGGGCAGTCGGCGGCTCGATCGAAACCGGCGTGGCCATCACCGAGCGCGTGGAAGCTGGCGTTAACGAATGCTCGAGTAGTTCACGACGCCGACCCAAGCAAATCGCACCGACACCCTTCCACCGTGCTGGCGCGGATGGCGCGTCGTGGCCACCTCGTGGCGTCCCCTCAAGTCCGAAACAGGGGTGTTCTCGACGAGGAATCGACGCGGGCCGTTCAGGATGTGAGGGCAGAAAGCCTAGGCCTCGGATAGCTGCATCGAGGATCCGGTGCTTGCGACATAGATGGTGGTCATGGAGCGAACCAGCCGGATTCACGCCGCGGTATACGTGGCGGTCTGTGCCAATCGCTCCCGGTTCACGTGTCGGCAAGTACGAGGTTCGCACGCTGCTCGGACAGGGCGGCTTCGGCATGGTGTTCATGGGCCATGACACGGCTCTCGATCGCGACTGCGCACTGAAGTTCCTGCTGCCGGAGCACACGAGTCGCCCGGAGATCCTGCAGCGCTTCCTCAAGGAGGCGCGGTCGGCGGCGAAGATCAAGCACGGCGGCATCGTCACTGTGTTCGAGTGCGGAACGGTCGAGGGCGCGGGTCCCCCGCTCGATGGCATGGCGTACATCGCGATGGAGCTCCTCGAAGGAGAATCGCTGTCCGATCGCGTGAAGCGAGGACCGATGCCGGTCGAGCACGCGCTCGAGATCACGCGTCAGGTCGCATCAGCCCTCGCGGCCGCACACGCCGTGGGGATCATCCATCGCGATCTCAAGCCCGACAACATCTACCTCGTGCCGGACCCGGCGACCACGTTCGGCGAGCGCGTCAAGGTGCTCGACTTCGGGATCGCAAAGCTCGCCGATGACACCGGGGGTAACGCTGCGAAGACCAGCACGCACATGATCTTCGGGACGCCGAAGTACATGTCGCCGGAACAATGCAAGTCGACGGCGAAGGTCGACGAGCGCAGCGACATCTACGCGCTCGGCTGCATCCTGTTCGAGATGGTGTGTGG
>JACCYD010000605.1 GCA_013696695.1 Deltaproteobacteria bacterium
CAGATACGAGTAGTAGCCCGCGGAATACGAGTCGCTCGTGAACAGGTGGTTGAACTGCGGCAGGCGGTGCCGCATCGCGACCTCCTTCGGCGCACCGATCTTGGTCAACGTGTCGCGCTCGAACGCATCCGCATCGACCATACCGTCGGCAAGCGTGTGCAGCTCCATGTCGACGATCGCCGACGACAGGTACTCGACCGTGGTGTAGCCGGTGTTGAACTTGCTCGACGCCTCGATCTTGTCGAGCAGCGCCTGGGGCATCGGCTTGCCCGTCTTGTAGTGGAGCGCGAACTTGTCGAGGATCGGCCGCGTCAGCACCCACATCTCGTGGACCTGCGACGGGTACTCGACGAAGTCACGCGGGGTACCGGAGAGCGTCGGGTACTTCACTTCGGAGAGCAGGCCGTGCAGCGCGTGGCCGAACTCGTGGAACAAGGTCTCGGCGTCATCGACGCTGATCAGCACCGGCTCGCCGGGCGCGCCCGTCACGAAGTTGTTGTTGTTCGACGTGATCGGCCGGATCTCCTTGCCGACGAAGTGCTCGTGGCCGCGGTAGCCCATCGCCCACGCGCCGGAGCGCTTGCCCTTGCGCGCGAAGTAATCGCCATAGAACAATCCGACGTGCGCGCCGGCCTTGTCCTTGACCTCCCAGACGCGACCGTCGGGGATGAAGTGAGGCACCTTGCCCGTGATCTCGACGAACGTCAGGCCGTACAGCCGCTCCGCCATGTGGAACGACGCGTTGATCATGTTGTTGAGCTCGAAGTACGGCTTGATCGCTTCTTGATCGAGCGCGTAGCGCTGCTTGCGCACCTTCTCCGCGTAATAGAGGTAGTCCCACGGCTCGAACGGCATCTTCACGCCGTCGCGCTTCGCGAGCTTCTCCATGTCGGCGACCTCTTCCTTGACGCGCCCCACCGCCGCCGGCCACACCTTGAGCATCAGCTCCTTGGCCTTGTCCGGATCCTTCGCCATCGTGTCGGCCATCCTGAAGTGCGCGTGCGTGGCGTAGCCGAGGAGCTTCGCGCGCTCGGCACGCAGCTTGACGATCTTCCCGATCGTCATGTTGGTGTCGTTGTCGCCGCTGTTGTCGCCGCGACCCTTGAACGCCTTCCAGACCTTCTCGCGCATCGCCCGATTCGACGACGTCGTCAGGAACGGGTCGACGCTCGACCGCGTGTTGACCACCGCCCAGATCGGTTTTCCAGCAGGGCCCGCGAGCTTGCGCTCGTCGGCTGCGGCCTTGTACGTCTTCTTGAGCCCGTCCGACAGACCCGCGAGGTCGGTGGCCTTGTCGATCACGATCCAGCTGTTCTCGTCGGCGAGGACTTTCTTGCCGAAATCGGCAAACAGCCCGGCGAGCTCCTCGTTGATCTTGCCGACCTTGGCCTTCTCGGCGACCGATAGCTTCGCGCCCGCGCGCACGAAGCGCTCGAAGCGCAGCTTGACCAGCCGCTTCTGATCGGCGTGAAGCCCGGAGGACTCGCGCTTCGCGTAGATCGCCGCGATTCGCCCGAACAGCTTGTCGTTGAACGTGATCTTGTCGTACGCGGCCGCCATCTTCGGCGACCACTCCTTGTCGACGGCCTGAACCTCGTCGTTCGACAGGTTGCTGGTCAGGATCGCGAACAGGACGTCGACGCGATCCTGGTGGCGTCCCATGTCGTCGAGCGGGATCAGCGTGTTCTCGAACGTCGGCGGATCGGGGTTCTCGGCGATCACCTCGACCTCGGCGAGGAACAGCGCGATCGCGATCTCGAATGCCGGGCCGATGCCCTTGATGTCCAGCTTGTCCCACGGAGGTACGCCGCCGTAGTCACCCGTCCACGGCGCCAGCAGCGGATGCTTGTCGGCGAGCGCGGTCAGCCGCTTGACGTCCTCGATCGCGATGTCGCGCTTCGACGACGGCTTCACCGTGGGCGTCAACAGATCGGAGCCCCCACCCGAGGGCGGCGGATCGACCGGAAGCGGGGTCGGCCTCGGGGCACCTCCGCACGAGAGCAGCACGAGGGCGAGGAACAGGCGCGTTGGCTTCAACACGCCGCGAACTCTAGCCGAACCCGGGCTAGGATGCCCGCCATGCTGGTGCGGTCCGAAGCTCAGATCGCGCGCCGCATGAAGGTGCGAACGATCGCGGTGACCGCGCTGGTCGTCGGTGCCGTGATTTTCGTGTTCTGGTACCAGCGTCGCGAGCGCGCCGCCGAGCTCGCAGCGGCCGCGAGCAGTGCCTCGGCCTCGGGCTCCGCCGCATCGGCGACGACCTCCACTCCGTCGGCGGGCTCCGCAGCCAGCGTCAACATCCGCAAGATCGAGAAGCCGCGGCGCG
>JACCYD010000609.1 GCA_013696695.1 Deltaproteobacteria bacterium
GACGCGGCCCGCGATCGCGTCGAGCTTCGCGCACACCGCCGGGTCGCGCGCGGGCGGGGCGGTGAGGAGCGCGTTATCGAGGGCGCGATTGCAGCCCTTCGCGCACGGTATGTCCGTACCAGCGCCGAGCAGCGGCACCGCGCGGCGAACCAGCTCGCGCGCGTGCTCGGCATTCGCCAGCAGCACACGGATCACGTCGTCGACCTGGACGTGATCGTGATCGGGGTGCCAGCAGTCGAAGTCGGTGACCATCGCGACCGTCGCGTAGCAAAGCTCGGCCTCGCGCGCGAGCTTGGCCTCCGGCATGTTCGTCATCCCGACGACGTCGCAGTTCAACGCCCGATGCAGCTCGGACTCCGCGAGGCTCGAGAACTGCGGGCCTTCCATCGCGAGGTAGGTGCCGCCGCGAACGATCGACAACCCGGCCGTGCCGCCGGCCTCGGCGAGAACGTCGATCATCCGCCCACACGTCGGGTGCGCCATCGACACGTGCGCGACGCAACCGGTGGTGAAGAACGTCTTCGGCCCGCGCAGCGTGCGATCGACGAACTGATCGACCAGCACGAACGTGCCCGGTGCGAGGTCCGCTCGCAGCGAGCCGACCGCCGAGATCGAAAGGAGCGACGTCGCGCCGACCCGCTTGAGCACGTCGATGTTCGCGCGAAAGTTGATCTCGTGCGGCGGGATCCGATGACCGCGGCCGTGCCGTGGCAGGAACGCCACCTGATGGTCGCCGAGGGTTCCCGTCAACACCGCATCCGAGGGCGCGCCGAACGGCGACGCGACGGTGCGCCACTCGGCGCCCGCGAGCTCGAGCTCGTAGAGACCACTGCCGCCGACGATGCCGATCATGCTCAGGCCGGTGCCGTCGGACCCGGGTCGGCAACCTCGGGCGCGGGGTCGTCGGTCGCCTCGTCGGCGTCCTTCGGCGATTGAGTCGTGAACCAGAACAGGCCGACGGTGGCGACGAAG
This sequence comes from Deltaproteobacteria bacterium, assembly GCA_013696695.1. Taxonomy (GTDB): domain Bacteria; phylum Myxococcota_A; class Polyangia; order Haliangiales; family Haliangiaceae; genus JABFXX01. The sequence continues at coordinate 973 of JACCYD010000609.1, forward strand.
ATCGCGACCAGCGCCCAGGCGGGGAAGTGCACCGCGGCACCCAGCCAGGCGAGTGCGAAGAACCGTGGCAGCCGACCGACGATCTGCGCGGCGATGTATCGGCTGACCGGGTAGCCCGATGCCGGCGCCAGGATCCGCACGACGCTGATCGGCAGCGGGGTGAGCGAGAACAGCACGATGATCGCGAACGGCCAGCGCTTCATCCAGCGCACCGCCCACTGAAACAGCCGGGTGTGCTGCACGCTGCCGAGCCGCGGGTGGCGCATCCACGCCTGGACCATCGCGTAGTCCGCAAAGCTCATGATGACGCTCGCGATGGTGGCCGCGATCGCGATCCACAGTGGGTCGTAGAACTGCGCGAAGTAGAGGATTCCCGGCTCGTGCGGCAGCGGGAAGATCGAGTTGGTAGGGATGCAGTACAGCCCGAGCAGGAACAGCCCGGCGAGCCGCGGCACCACGAGCACCATGACCCCGCCGGCGATCACGATCGCGCACAGGCACAGGTAGAAGGATCGCCAGTGGGTCGTCTTCACGGCCGGCACCAGTCCACACTAACTACGACGCTGTTACAAGGAAACGAGTTGGCAATGGTCGGACGTTTGGGCCAATCCGGCATTCACAACCGCCGCTTGTGCCCAATCGCGAGGATCGCGGGCACCAGCACCAGCGCGGTGAACACGCAGGCGATCTCGCCGATCAGCGAGGCGGTGCCGAAGCCGCGGATTGCGAGATTGTCGCTCACGAGCAGCGAGCCGTATCCGATGATCGTGGTCAGGGAACATACGAACACCGCGCTCCCGCTCGTGCGCAGCGTGGTGATCGGATCCGGCATCTCGTCGTTGTGCTGACGGTGGGCAATGTTGATCGCGTAGTCGATGCCGAGACCGAGCGTGATCGGCAGCGCGATGAAATCGAGGAAGTTGACGCGGATCCCGAGCAACGCACACACCGCGATCATCAGCAGCGTTCCGGATCCGGTGCCGATGAGCACCGCGAACGAGCTGCGATTGAAGCCGACGAGCAGCACTACCATGATCACGAGGCCGAGCGACGCGACGCCGGTGACCAGCGGGCCATCGCGCTCGATCGAGGTCACGATGTCCGCGAAGATCACGCTGGCGCCCGACGTGGTCACGGTCTCGCCATCGGAGAGATCGATCTTGCGCACCGCATCGGCGAACCGGATCAGATCGTGGCCATTCCACTCGTCGAGCCGGTTCGCGGGCCGGATGGCGACCAGATAACCGATCCGACCATCCTTCTCGGTCAGTCGGTCGCGGAGATCTCCCGGTAACTGCTCCGCGGTGATCGGCACGAGGTCGTCGGGCGGGCGCAGCGCGAGCAGATCGGCGCGCTCCTTGTCGTCGAGTGCCTGGAGGGTGTCGTCGTCGAGCAGCGTGCGGATCTTCGCGAGCACCTCGAGCTTCTGCGGCTGCTCAGCCGGCACCGCGTCCAGGATCGAGTGCACCGCGCCGAAGGTCTGCAAGTCCTCGGGAACGCCGTTCTCGTGATCCTTGAGCGCCGTGACGATCTTGGGCACCTGATCGAGGCGATCCGCCGCGATGTACGTACGGCTCGAGATGCCGCGGCCGAACGTGCGATCCGACAGCTGCATCCATTCGCGAGACTCGACGGCGATGCTGCCCTCGGAGCGCAGGTTGCGGATGTTGTACTCGAACGGATCCGCGGCGATGTAGCGCACGACGATGATCGACGCGATCACGCCGAGCACCGCCGCGATCACGCAGACGACACCCGAGCGCCGGAACCCGAGTATGCGGACAAGCGTGGAGCCGACGATCGGATCGCCGGTGTAGATCCGTGTCGAGCGGCCGAACCGCAGCACGAGCGCGGGCAGCAGCATGTACGTCGCGATCCAGCACACCATCATCCCGATCGCGCCGATCATCGCGAAGTCGGCGAAGCCCTTGAAGCTGGTGGCTGCCAGCGAGCCATACGCGATCGACGCGCCGAGCGTCGCGATCACCGTGGGTCGTAAGGTGCCGGCGATCGCGACCGCCATCGCGGCGTCGACATCGTGGCGTCTGCGCTCTTCGAGGTAGCGCGCGACCAACAGGATGCCGTAATTGACCCCGTTGCCCGCGATGATGGCGCCGAGGAACGCGGTCGCGGCGTTGAGATGCCCGACGGTGATCGCGGCGAACCCGAACGACATCACGGTGGCCAGCCCGAGCGTGCCGATCAGCAACACCAGCAGGGTCGCGCTGCGGAAGTACAGCACCAGCACGATGCCGACCAGCAGCGTGGTGATCAGGCCCGACATCACCATGCCCTTGAAGATCGCGTCGTGCTCGGCCACCGCGGTGACCACACCACCGGCGAAGCCGATCTTCGCCGCGGGGTACGTCTTGGCGATGTCCTGGCGGATCAGGTCGAGCGCGTCGAGGAGCTCGCGTCCCCTGCCGGCATCGGTGGAGCGGAACAGCGTCCGTACCTGGATCAGCGCGATCTTGCCATCGGCGCTGACGTTCGCCGGCTTGTCGAGCTGGGCCTCCGCGGCACGTGCCTTGGCCTGCAGCTCCGCGAGCTGTTGCTTCGTGCGGGCCTCGGCTTTCGGATCCGGATCGTCGAGGTCGATATAAAGGGGATTGGCCTTGAGCTTCGCCCGCTTCATGAGCTTGTCGAGCGCGTCGTGGGCGGCCTGGAGATCCGCGAGCGGAACGAACAGGTGGCGGCGCGCCTTGAAGAACGCGCGAACGTCGCTGTCGTCGTGCTCGACACGTTCGACCAGCTCCTTCGTGATCTTCCGGGCGCCCTCGACCATCTGCTTGGTCACCGCTTGCTGGGTGGCGGCATCGGGCGCATCGACGAGGACGAGCACCGCATCGTTCGCCTTGACCCGGGCCTCGAGCCGCCGGAGGTCCTGGACCGAAGCGGCGTCCTGCGGCAGCAGGTAGGAGAAGTCGGCCCGCAGTGGGAGGTGGAACGCGATCAGATACATCGCCCCGCCGGTCACGGCCAGATACGCCGCGATGACGAGGAGGGACCGGCTGCGCAGCCAGGCGACATACCGGCGTGCGAGCTGCTCGGGACGACGTAACACCGCCGTATATGTACAATGGTCGAGTGAACCAGCACACCGTGTTCGGTGACCTGCGCGCACGAGCGATCGCGGTCTATCGGGTGAAGACGCAGGCCAGCGTCTACCTGGTAGGGTTTCACGAGCTCGAAGGTCGAAAATTCGTGATCGTACGCGGCGAGCCCGGTACCGACCGCGAGCACGTCGTGGTCCGCGATAGCGACCCGCGCGTCGGCGACCAGTCGATGTTCGCCGTCGAACCGTCGCTGTGGCCCGGCAAGACGTTCGAGGTCGCGACGATGATCTCGAGCGTGATCGTGTCGGTGGTGCTCGAGACCGATCCGAACGCGATCGCGGCGGTCGGCATCGATGGCCAGGTCGCCAACCACAATCCGTGGGCTCGCCCCGACGGCAACCTCACGCCGCCGGGTGGCAGCTTCCAGGCGCCTCGCCCGGCCGGCCTGCCCGAGTCGCCTCGGATCGTGCCCGCACGTGCGCGCGGGACGCATCCCGCACAGGCCGCGGTCCTGCCGTCGCCGAAGCACGCCGTCGCGAAGCAGGTCGTCGTCGGGGGGGCGGTTGCGAAGCAGGTCGTCGTCGGTGGCGCCGCGCAACCTGCCGAGGCAGAGGTGCCGTACCCCGAACGGCACGTCCTGTATGCCGAGAACATCGCGGCGCTGCTGCGATCCCTGTCGCGTCGCGATCGACTCTACGAGGACGTGCGCCCCGATCAGCGAGACAGGCTGCGCCGATCGCTCGACGACGCAGCCGGCTTGCTCGAACAGATCCGCCGCCGCGATCGCAAATAGCAGTACGCCAGCGAGCCGCATGGCGAGCCAGTGCCCTTGGGGTACAACCCCGGTCATGAGATCCGGGGTGGCAGTGTTCCTGTGCTTCGCGTTCGCGTGCGTGCAGCCCACACGTCCGACGAAGCCGACGCCGAAACCCGAGGCGCCGTCGCTCGACGTCGAGGACAGCTGGGTCGATCCGACGGGAGATCTGCCGGTCGGCGTGAAGCGCGAGGTCGGCGAGCGCAGCGGCGCCCTGCGCAATCCGCAAGCACCGGTGATCGCGATCCGCGGCGCGACGATCTTGACCGCTACCCCGAGCGGAACCACCCGGATCGACGGCGGCACGATCGTGTTGCAGGGCGGGGCGATCACGGCGATCGGCGCGGATGCCTCGGTGACGATTCCGAGCGGAGCGCGAGTCGTCGAGGGCAAGGGCAAGTTCGTGACGCCCGGCGTGATCGACGCGCACTCGCACATCGGGGTCTACGCGGCACCGGCGAGCCAGGCGCACGACGATGGCAACGAAGCGAGCGCGCCGGTCACCGCACAGGCGCGCGCGCAATACGCGTACTGGCCGCAGGACCCGCAGATCGCGCGCGCTGCGGCCGGTGGCGTGACGACCGCGCTGATCCTTCCCGGCTCGGCGAATCTGGTCGGCGGTGAGGGATTCACCGTCGCGATGAAGCAGGGCCGCACCACCGACGACGTCGCGTTCCCCGGAGCCGCGCGCTCGCTCAAGATGGCGTGCGGCGAGAACCCGAAGCGGGTCTACAACGACAAGGGCATGAAGACGCGGATGGGCGAATACGCCGCGTTCCGCACGGCGTTCTACGAGGCGCGCGCGTACCTCTCGAAGGCCAACGCGTACACGCGGGCGCGCGCGCTGTGGCTCAAGAAGCGAAATCGCGCGAACGAGCTCGACGCCGTGCGCGGGGCCAGGCCGCGCGTGAAGGTCGAGGCGGCACCCGAGCCGCCGGGCGTCGACCTCAAGCTCGACACGCTCGCCAGCGTGTTGCGCGGCGAGATCCTCGTGCAGATCCACTGCTACAAGGCGTCCGACATCGCCGAGATGATCGCGATCGCCGACGAGCTCGGCTTCCAGATCCGCTCGTTCCATCACGGGCTCGAGGCCTACAAGGTCCGCGACCTGCTCGTCCGTAAGGGCATCGCGCTCAACACGTGGGCCGATTGGTGGGGCTTCAAGCTCGAGGCGTTCGATGGCATCGAGGAAAACGCCGCGCTGTTCCACCAGCAGGGCGGCCGCGTCACCATTCACTCCGACTCCGCGATCGGCATCCAGCGGCTCAACCAGGAAGCCGCGAAGGCGATGGCGTCGGGGCGCGCGGCGGGGATCGCGATCGACGACAACATCGCGCTGCGCTGGATCACCGCGAACCCGGCCTGGGTGCTCGGTATCGACTCGGTGACTGGAACGCTCGAGACCGGCAAGCGCGCCGACGTCACGGTGTGGAGCGGCTCGCCGTTCTCGGTGTACAGCCGCGCCGAGCTGACGATCGCCGGCGGCGAGGTCACGTTCGATCGCGCGATCGGGCTGCTGCCCGCCGACTTCGAGCTTGGCCACACCACCACCGACGGAGGCATCACCCGATGAAGACGCTCGCTGCAGTCCTGCTGCTGGTCTCGTCTGTGTGTGGCGTCGGCGTCGGCGTCGGCACCGCGGACACCATCGCGATCACCGGCGCGACCGTGTATCCGAAGCCCGACACCAAGCTCGAGGACGCCACGGTCGTCATTCGCGACGGCAAGATCGTCGACGTCGGCAAAGTCGGCAACGTCGCGATTCCGGCCGGGGCGAAAGTCATCGACGGCAAGGGCAAGACCGTCACCGCCGGGCTGGTCGAGGCGTCCTCGCAGCTCGGCTTGATCGAGATCGATCTCGAAGCGTCCGGCAACGACGGCCGGTTCGGCACCGAACGCACCGAGGTTCATGCCGCGTATCGCGCGAGCGACGCGTTCGACGGGCGCTCGGTCGCGATCCCGATCGCGCGCGGCGGCGGCGTGACGTCGGCGGTGGTCGGTCCGCGCGGTGCGTTGATCGCCGGGCAGGCGGCATGGGTGTCGCTCTCCACCAACGCGATCGCACCGGTGAAGAACACCGTCGCGATGCAGGCGGCGCTCGGGCGCGGTGCGAGTGCGATGGGCTCGCGCGGCTACGCGATCGAGCGGCTGCGCGAGCTGTTCGACGATGTCGATGCGTATCGCAAGAACCGCGCGGGCTTCGATCGCAACCAGTCCCGCAGGCTGATCGCGAACCGGCTCGATCTCGAGGCGCTGATCCCGGTGCTCGATGGCCGGACGCTGCTCGTGATCGGCGTCGACGCCGAGGTCGACATCCGCGCCGCGCTCGCGATCGCCGCCGAGCGCCGGCTCAAGATCGCGATCGCCGGTGGCGACGAGGCCTGGCGAGTTGCCAAGGAGCTCGCGGCGGCGAAGGTCGCGGTGATGCTCGATCCGACGTCGAACCTGCCGGGTAATCTCGCGGCCGCGGACGTCCGCGACGACAACGCGACGATCCTGGCGAAGGCCGGCGTGCGGGTCGCGATCTCGACGCTCGGCGGCACCAGCATGACGCGCACGATCCGGCAGCTCGCCGGCATCGCCGTCGCGAATGGGCTGTCGTGGGCCGATGGCCTGGCGTCGATCACCACGGTGCCCGCGAAGCTCTACGGCGTCGATCGCGGCACGCTCGCCCGCGGTGCGGTCGCCGATGTCGTCGTGTGGTCGGGCGATCCGCTCGAGCTGTCGACGCGCGCGGAGACCGTGATCATCGGTGGCGTCGTGCAATCGCTCGAGTCGCATCAGACGCGACTGCGCGATCGCTACCGCACGCTGCCGAAGTAGGAATCACATCCAGTCGGGGGCGCCGATGCCGAGCAGCCCGAGGCCGGTCGCCATCGCGGCCTGCACGGCGGCCGTCAGCGCGAGTCGTGCGCTCATCACGTCGAGGTCGTCGGAGATCACGCGCAGCGACTTGTCGCCGTTGCCCTGCGTGTACCAGTACGAGAACTCGCCCGCGAGCTGCAGCAGGTAGTGACAAACGAGGTGCGGCTCGGCGGCGTCGGCCGCGCGCACGACGACATCGGGGAGCTCCATCAACCGGCGCGCCACGGCCCACTCGGCATCGTGGGTCAGCCGGCCGAGGTCGATGCCCTCGAGATCGACAGGCCGGTGCTCCAGTGCAGCCTCGAGCGCGGCGAGCCGCCGCTGCACGAGCTTCGCGTGCGCGGCGCGTTGGGCGTCGCCGGTCGCGACCTGGTCGGCGAGCGTCGTGACGGCCTTGCGAATGATCGAGGCGCAGCGCGCGTGGACGTACTGTAGATATGGCCCGGAGTCGCCTTCGGTCGACGTCACCTTCTCGATGTCGAAGTCGACATCCTTCTCGCGCTGCGAGGCGAGGTTCGCGAACACCACGGCGCCGATGCCGACGGTGCGTGCGACCTGGTCGACCTCCGCCGCCGACCGCTCGGGATTCTTCTCGACGATTCGCGGGAGCTGCTCCTCCTGCATGATGTCGAACACGCGCTTCATCAGCACGACGTTGCCGAGGCGCGTCGCCGTCTTCTTGCCGCCGAGGCGGATGTGGCCATACGACACGTGTTGCAGCCGGCCGGGGATGTACTTGTCGCCGTTCCACGTGCCGGCCCAGGTGTGACCGGCGAGCGCGAGCGCCTTGTAGAGCTGCCGGAAGTGCAGCCCTTGCTCGCGGCCGACGACGTAGAGCTTGCGCGCGAACTGGTAGGTGTCCCAGTGGTACTCGGCGGCGGCGATGTCGCGTGTCGCGTACAGCGTGCTGCCGTCCCCTTTGCGCAGCAGTAGCGGCGTCTTCTCGCCGGGGAGCTGGATCACCTGCGCGCCCTCGCTGGTCGACACCAGCCCCTTGTCGCTGAGCGACTTGAACACACCGGCGAGCGCGGGTTCGTACGCACTCTCGCCCCGGACTTCCTCGAACGTGATGCCGAGGATCTTGTAGACCTCCTCGAACTCGGCCCACGACACGTCCTTGAACCGCTGCCACAACGCGCGCGCGTCGGGATCGCCGTCCTCGAGCCGCTTGAACCACGCACGACCATCGCCCTCGAGCTCGGGGTGCGTCTTCATCGTCTCGTTGAACTTGACGTACAGCGCGTTCAGACCGGCGATGTCGAGAGGCTCGACCGGCCCCCACTTGTTCCACGCCGCCAGCAGCATGCCGTGCGTCGTGCCCCAGTCGCCGAGGAAGTTGATGCCGACGACGTGGTGACCGAGCGCGCGAAAGATGTGGACGAGCGCGTGGCCGGTGACCGTGCCGCGGATGTGGTGATACGCGAGGTGCTTGGAGATGTTCGGCGACGAGTAGTCGATGCAGATCGTCTTGCCCTCGCCGTACGTCGCGGGCACCAGCGTGCGCGTCAGCGCGGCGTCGACCAGCCAGCGAAATGCGGCGGCGCGATCGACCTTGAGATTGACGAACGGGCCGGCGGCTGTGGCACTCGCGATCAGGCCAGCCGGAACGATCTTCGCGGCGAGCTCCTGGGCGACCTGTGTCGGGGCGACGCCGCGCGCCTTCGCGATCGCGAAGCAGCCGATCGCGAAATCCCCGAGCTCGGGACGAGGCGGCGTGTCGACCTTGAGATCCGCGGCGAGGCAATTCGCCTGCGCGGCGACGGCTTCGGCGGCAGCAAGATGGAGGGGTGTGTGATGGAGCGGCATGTAAGAGCCCTGCGGCGGGTCGGGACGCTAGCACGCGGCCTCGCACGGCGATCGCGCGGGAGGCAAAAGGCCCTCAAGTTCTGGGCAGTTGAATTGACCCTCCGGCGAGGAGCGTGTTACCAACGAACTGCTGGAGCCCTCGGGAGGACCTAGTGAGCAAGATCGTACTTTGCGTCGATGACAGCGCGACCATGCAGCAGGTCGCCGACATCACGTTCCGCGGGACCGAGTTCACGTACGTCCCTGCACGGAACTACGACGACGCCTTGGACAAGGCCAAGTCTCAGAAGCCGGTCATCATCCTCGCCGATTCGGTGATGCCGGGTGCGAAATCCGGATACGACCTCTGCCTCGCCCTCAAGTCGAACGACGCGACGGCGAACGTGCCCGTCGTGATCCTCGTCGGCAACGGCGCCCCCTACGACAACGCCAAGGG
>JACCYD010000624.1 GCA_013696695.1 Deltaproteobacteria bacterium
CGCCAACTTCGACATGCGCGCGAACCTCGGCGGCGGTGCCACCGATTTGCCGGAAGATTCGCCGCCGCCTGATCTGTCCACGGCCGTCGCCGAGGCGGCGCAGGACGCACAGGACGATCTGGATGATCTCGACGTGCCCGATCTTCCGGACGAAGATCCGTCGCGCGATCCGAATGCCGAGGACTAGATGTCGACCTTCTACGTCACGACCCCGATCTATTACGTCAACGACGTTCCCCACCTCGGTCACGCATACACGACGCTCGTCTGCGATGCCCTCGCGCGGTTTCACCGGATGCGCGGCGACGACACTCGGTTTCTGACCGGCACCGACGAGCACGGCCAGAAGGTCGAGGAAGCCGCGACCAAGCGCGGGCTGACGCCGATGCAGCTCGTCGATCAGGTCGCGCCGCGGTTCGACGAGATGTGGAAGCTGCTCGGCATCACCGACTATCGCTTCATCCGCACGACCAGCGAGCACCACAAGGCGATCGTCGCGTCGCTGTGGAAGACGATCCGCGCCACCAACCCCGACGACCTCTACCTCGAGACCTACCAGGGCTGGTACTGCGTCGGCTGCGAGGCGTTCTACAAGGAGAGCGAGCTGGTCAAGGACGGCGACGCGTTCGCCTGTGCCACGCACAAGAAGCCGGTCAGCTGGCTCGACAAGGAGCGCAGCTGGTTCTTCCGGCTGTCGAAGTACGCCGAGCCGTTGCTCGCGCACATCGAGGCGCATCCCGAGTTCATCCGTCCCGAGTCGTATCGCAACGAGATCGTGTCGTTCTTGAAGGGCGGCCTCAAGGATCTCAGCGTGTCGCGCACCAGCTTCTCGTGGGGCGTGCCGGTGCCGGAGCCTGATCCCAAGGGCGACGTCCACGTCACCTACGTGTGGATGGATGCGCTCACCAACTATCTCTCGGACCTCTGCGAGGGCAGCGCGATCGGCGGCCCCGACGTCGACAAGTACTGGAAGTCGGCGGTCCACGTCATCGGCAAGGACATTCTCCGCTTCCACACCGTGTACTGGCCCGCGTTCCTGATGTCGGCCGGCCTGCCGCTGCCGAAGGGCATCTTCGCGCACGGCTGGTGGACGGTGCGTGGCGAGAAGATCTCGAAGTCGCTACCCGCGACGCGGATCGATCCACTGACGCTGGCGGACGCACTCGCCGGTTCACCGGAGAAGCGCCCGATCGGGATCGACGCGATGAGGTACTACCTCCTGCGCGAGGTGCCGCTCGGCAACGACGGCGACTTCACGTTCGAATCGCTGTTCGGCCGCTTCAACGCCGACCTCGCGAACGACCTCGGCAACCTGATCAACCGCTCGCTGACGATGATCGCGAAGTTCGCGCCGGCCAGCCCGCCGAAGCGCGACGATCAGTATCTCGCAGCGCAGTCCGAGAACCCGTACTTCCAGATCGAGCTCGCGGCGCACGAGACGTGCAAGCTCGCCGCGATCCAGTTCGAGGCGTTCGCGCCGTCGAAGGCGCTCGAGGTGATCTGGCGCTTCGTCGGCATGGCGAATCGCTTCATCGATCAGACGCAACCATGGGCGATGGATCGCGCGAAAGATCCGGCGCTCGCGCACTGCCTGTGGTGCCTGCAATCGAGCCTGTGGTTGATCGCGCGGTTGATCGATCCAGTGTTGCCCGCGACCTCGCGCGCGCTGCGCGAGTGGATTGGCGACACCGCACCGGTGACGTGGCCCGAGGTGTCGGGAGAAGGTCGGGTGCTCGCCGCCGCGCCGGACGATCTCGTGGCGCGCCCACCGAGCCCGCTGTTCCCGCGCCTCGACGAGCCGATGCAGAATGCGATCGTCGTCAAGGTTGCCGGTGATGCCGCGGCGACGACTGCGCCGACCGAAGCCAAACCACCCCCGCGGTCCAAGCCAGTGAAGGACAAGCCGGTCGAGGCGCCCGTCGCATCGGGCCCGATCACCTTCGATGACTTCATGAAGGTCGAGCTGCGGGTCGGTCGCGTCGTCACCGCGATCGCGGTGCCGAAGATGAAGAAGCTCCTGCACCTGACGGTGGATCTCGGCGAGGCGGCGCCGCGCTCGATCGTCGCGGGCATCGCGCTGGCATACAACCCCGATCAGATCGTCGGGAAGCAGGTCCTCGTGGTGGCGAACCTCGCGCCTCGAAAGGTCGGCGGGATCGAATCGCAAGGCATGATCCTCGCCGCCGGCGACGAGTCGATCCTCGGTCTTTCCTCGCTGGATCGCGACGCGCCCCCCGGAACGCGAGTACGATAGTCGAGGCATGTCCGAGCAACGTCGCGCTGCACGTCTGGTCGTTAACTCGCCTGCTATCGTCGAGTCGATCGGGCAGGTTCCGATGTCGCTCCACCCCAACCTCGCCGCGGTGTTTCGCCGCGTCGATGCCGACGCCACGACGATCGGCAAGCGCTTCCCCGCGGTGGTGCGCGACCTGTCGACCAACGGAGCGTTCATCTCCGGCGCCCCGCTCCCGTTGCTCTCACGGGTCGCCGTGAAGTTCGAGGTCAAAGGCCTCGGCACGGTGGACGCCGTCGGCTGGGTGCTGTGGCAACGCACCAGCGATTGCGAGCTGCCCGGCGAGGGTGGAGGCGTCGCGACGACGCTCCCCAAGGGATTCGGCGTGCTGTTCGAATCGATCCCGCTCGAGACCCGCGCCGCGATCGCAGCGTTGGTGGCGAAGCAGTAAGCCGGCGGGAATTCTTCCGCACCCGTAGCGGTCGTTCCCAGTACTTGATCGACATGGCCCGCCACCGCTTCAAACCTCGCTACCGCGGCGTCGCGTGGGCATCGATCGGCGTTGGCGGATCTGTCGCAGTGGTCTCGGTGATCGCCGGCTTCGTGATGCTGCCGCTGCTCACAGGCGCCGCCGGCGTGGCGCTCGGTGCCGCCTACTTTGCGTCGCCGACCTGGCGCCTCGCGGTCACCACCGATGACACCGGCCTCGAGGTCGGCTCGCCGACGCGCCGGCGATTTCGCATCGCCTGGGGCGACATCAAGAAAGTGATCGCGTCCCCCTCGACGAGCTCGTGTTTCGTCGACGGCGGTGAGCCCGCGAAGAGCTTGCTGGTGCCTGGGGTCGGTGCCCCTGCTCCGTACGATCTCGAAGATCGCCCGGGGCTGGTCGCCGCGATCCTCGCGCACGTGCCCGCCGACCGAGTCGAGACCGTCGAGCTGCTCGAGCTCGTCGGGAGTCCGCCCAAACCCACGGCGACGTAGCGTCAAACGGCCTGGTAGCATCGAGGTTCGATGCGCTGTCGAGAATGCCATGCGACGCTGTCGACTCCGACGGCGCGCGAGGCGTTGACGATCAAGTGCACGTACTGCGGCCTCGAACAGCCGGCGCCGGATGCCGAGCAGCGCCGCGAGGCGTTGTTCGAGGAGCAGCGCGAAGCGCGGTTGCGCGCCGAGGCGGAACAACGTGCGAAGGAACACGCCTCGAATCAGGAGGCGGCTTTGCTCGAGCGCGAGGCGAAGACCAAGGAAGCGAGCAGCGCACGTCGCGGCCGCTGGATGGTCGGCTTGTTCACACTCCTGAGCGCGTTGGTCGCGCCCGTGATCATCGCGATCACGGTGTTCGACGCGCCTGCCCGGCTCGGCTTCGGTGCGTCGGGCAAGGACCGCCTCGAGCAGATCCAGACGCAGCTCGCGAGCGTCGGCTGCAAGATCGTGCATCCGATCGACTCCGAATACACGTCGAGCGCGGTGTCGAAGCTGGTCGGCGTCGGCGAAGGCGAATGCATCCGCGCGTTCGCCGCCGGCGGTGACGGCCATCGCCGCCTCGCGATCAAGTTGTTCGGCCCCACGGGTACCGAGCTCGCACATCAAGCGGAGACCGCGGATCCGCAGCTCCAGTACTGCAGCGCGACCGCGCAGACGCTGCGGTTCCAGATCGACGTCGGCGCGGCCGCGAAGGGCCGGCTGTCTCACATGGTGCTGCAGTGCCCGGCGCCACCTCCCCCAAAGCCCAGGCCCAGGGGCAAGCCGCACGCCCACTAGCATCTGCTCGGCATCTGCTAGGGTGCGGCCGTGTCGTTCCTGTTCCCGAGCTCGACGATCACGTTCGAGGCCGCGATGCGCGACCTCGTGAGCGGCAAACCGAAATCACGAGCGTTCGCGGCGCACGCGCTTGGCGATGTCGACGATCCGACGGAGAAACACCGGGCGGTCGAGGCGCTGATCGTGGCGCTCGAGGACGATTCGCCAGAAGTTCGCGCCGAGGCGTGTGCGTCGCTTGGCGATCTCGGCGAGGCCAGTGCGGTGCCCGGGCTGATCAAGCGGCTCGCCGACGGATCCGGACCGGTGCGCCAGAACGCGGCGATCGCTCTCGGGGCCCTGCGCGCCGCTGACGCCTTCGAGCCGCTCGTGCAGTCACTGAAGGAAGGCCCCGCCGACCTGCGCTTCCAGGCGGCGACGTCGCTCGCCGAGATCGATGCGCGCAAGTCGTTCGAGTTCCTGCTCGCCGCGCTCGGCGATAAAGATCCGCAGGTCGCGAGCTCCGCAGCGCTCGCGCTCGGCGTCATCCCTGGCCGCGTCGAGGATGCCGATCTGAAGACGCGCGCACGCACGGCGCTCGTCGAGCATCTCGATCACGGCGATGCTGCCACCCGGTTCGATGTCGCGTACGCGCTCGCGGATCTCGACGACGGCGCCGGGCGCTACGTGCTGTCGAGGAGCCTCGGCGACCCGGAGCGTGCGTGGGACGCGGTGACCCAGCTCGCGAAGCTCGGCGGCGTGTCGGATCTCGACGAGCTCGCCGGTGCGCTCACCGATCGTTCGGTGCCACCGGAAGCCACGCTGCTCGCCGCCGGCGAGATGCTCAAGAAGCGGGCGAGCGAGCCCGCGAAACGCGTGCTGATCGCCGGGCTGATCGCGCGCAAGACCCACGTGCGCGGGCTCGCCGTCGAGCAACTCGCCGACGTCGGTGGGGAGTGGGCGGTGGCACCGCTCGAGGCGATGGCGAAGCTCGGGAAGAACGGAGAGCTACTCGAGGTGATCGCCGGAGCGCTTCGCGACATCGAGTCGCGGAAGGAGTGACGATGCTGTTCGATTCGCACGCCCACGTCGACGGTCCCGAGTTCGATGCCGATCGCGAGGACGTGCTCGCGCGTGCACGCGCGGCCGGGGTCGAGCGCATCGTCGTGATCGGCGCGGTGGGCGACACCACGAGCGCCGAGCGATCGGTCGCGCTCGCCGAGAAGGATCCGAACATCTGGGCGACGGTCGCGACCCACCCGCACGACGTCGAGAAGATGACGCCCGAGTGGTGGGCGGTACACGAGCGGCTCGCGCCGCACCCGCGCGTCGTCGCGATCGGCGAGACCGGGCTCGACTACTACTACGATCACTCCCCCCACCAGGTTCAGCGCGATGCGTTCGCCCGCTTCATCGAGCTCGCACACCGCGTGAACAAGCCGGTGGTCTGCCACATCCGGGATGCCGATAAAGTCCCCAAGGGCGCACACGAGGACGCGCGCCGGATCCTGAAGGAGGGCCGCGCCCTCGACCTCGGCGTCGTCATCCACTGCTTCACCGGCACGCCGGACGACGCCCGCGCGTATGCCGAGCTCGGCTGCTACGTGTCGTTTTCGGGCATCGTCACGTACAAGTCGGCCCAGCCGCTGCGCGACAGTGTGCCCCTGGTGCCGCGCGATCGGCTGCTGATCGAGACCGATTGCCCCTACCTCTCACCGATCCCCAAGCGCGGAAAGCGCAACGAACCCGGGTTCATCGTCCACACCGCGGAGCAAGTAGCCCTCTCGGCCGGCATGAGTTTCGAGCAGTTAGCTCAGCAAACGGCGGAGAACGCGGCCCGGGTCTTCAAGATCAGCGCGGCTTGACCGCTCGCGAGGCGACAGGTATAGATTCCGGCCTCCGTAACTCTGTACCCGCTCGTCTGGAGCCCTCGTTTATGTTGAAGATCGGCCTGCTCGGCAAGAAGCTCGGAATGACTCAAGTGTTCGCGGAGGACGGCGAGTCCGTTGCCGTGACCGTGATCCAGGCCGGTCCATGTGTCGTCGTCGGCATTCGCACCGATGATCGCGATGGCTACAGCGCGCTCGTGCTCGGCTTCGACGACAAGCCGCTGCGCCTCGCCAACAAGGCCGAGCTCGGCATCGCGAAGAAGACCGAGACCAAGCCGCAGCGGTTCATCCGCGAGCTGCGCCTCTCGGCCGAAGAAGTCGCGAAGTACACGGTCGGTCAGGTGCTCACTCCCAAGGACGTGTTCGCCGACGGCGGCGTGATCGACGTCGAGGGCTGGAGCAAGGGCAAGGGCTACCAGGGCGTCATCAAGAAGCACCACATGAAGGGCATGACTCGCGCGCACGGTACGCACGAGTACTTCCGCCACGGCGGATCGATCGGTTGCCGCCTCACCCCGCAGCGCGTCCACAAGGGCAAGCGCATGGCGGGGCAGATGGGCAACGAGAAGACGACGGTCCAGAACCTCCAGCTGTTCCGCATCCTCTCGGATGACAACTGCATCCTCGTCCGTGGCTCGATCCCGGGCGCGGCGAACGAGTACGTCGTCGTCACCCAGGCCGCCACGCGCACCACGTACAAGCGCCGGGGCCTCGGCAAGGAAGAGGTTCGCTCGAAGAACCCGCTCAAGGCCTCCAAGAAGGCAGCAGCGGGTCGCGGCTAACCGCTTCGATTCTCACTCCCGAACGCGCCCGAGATTTCTCGGGCGTTTTTGTTTTTTCAGATGTCCATGGCCAAAACCCGACTCGACGATCGCAGCACCCGCCACGATCGCTTTCACCAGAAAGCGAAGCGCGAAGGGTTCGCCGCGCGCGCGGTCTACAAGCTCGAGGAGATCGACGACAAGATCGATGTGTTCTCGACCGGGCATCGCGTGCTCGATCTCGGGTGCGCGCCGGGCTCGTGGCTGCAATACGCACGAAAGCAGATCGGCGAGACCGCGGTCCTCGTCGGCCTCGATCGGCCGTCCGGCATCGACATGATGAAGAAGTTCACCGGGGTCCGCCTGCTCACCGGTGACGTGATGACGATCTCGATGGACGAGCTCAGGGGCGACGTCCCGGCGTTCGATGTCGTGCTCAGCGACATGGCGCCGGATACCACCGGCATCCGCAGCCTCGATCAGGCGCGCAGCGAAACGCTGTTCGAGCGCGCGCTCGAGATCGCCAGGGCCTTGCTCGCGCCGGGCGGCAACTTCGTCGGCAAGTTGTTCCAGGGGCCCGAGTTCAAGAAGCTCACGGACGATGTCCGCAGCAGCTTCACGAAGATGAAGACGGTCAAGCCGGCGTCCTCGCGCCAGATCTCGATCGAGCAGTACGTGGTGGGGTTGCATTACCGGAGCGAGAAGTAAGTGAGCGGTCCGATGCGTCTACAGATCGAACGTTGGGGCGAGCCCAACCCTCGCAAGATCGAAGCGGCCGTCGAGGTGCTTCACAAGGGAGGTGTCGCCGCCTACCCCACCGACTCGATCTATGGCCTCGGCTGCGCGATCGATTCGCGCGACGGCATCGAGCGCATCTACCGCGCGAAGAACATGCACAAGAATCAGCGGCTCGCGTTGATCTGCCCGGATCTGTCCACCGCGTCGGAGTTCGGCGTGTTCTCGCAGACCGCGTTTCGGCTCGCGCAGCGGCTGTTCCCCGGCCCGTACACGCTCGTCGTCCCGGCGACGCGCGCGCTGCCCCGCGGACTCGCCGACAGCAAGCGCCGCACCGTCGGCATCCGGATCACCAGCCATCCGATCGCGCAGGCGCTGGCTGTCGGGCTCGGTCGTCCCTTACTCACGACCTCGGCGATCTCGCAGGAGACCGGCGAGCCGTGCTGCGATGCCGAGGAGCTGCTCGAGGCGTTCGGCAGGCATGTCGACGTCGTGGTCGATGCAGCTCAGACGCCCGGGCAACCATCGACCGTGATCGCCATCGACGGCGACACGGTCACCTTGATCCGCGAGGGCCAGGGCTCGATCGATGGGATCCTCGAGATCGAGGCTCCGCCCGCGGACCCGGAGCCGAAGTCTCGCTACGCCCGCAGATAGGCTCGAGCACGACCAGGCTGCGGGAGCAGACGTCGGAGCTCTGGATCCAAAACGACAGAGTGTTGAGGGCGTCGCGTCTGGTCATGGTCGCCTGTTGACCCAGCGTCAACTGCAAGCGGGTCGCCAGCCAGTTGCGTCGCGGAACCCCGTGTGTTTCCACGATCCAATCATCCGGATCGCCGGGTTCAGATG
>JACCYD010000630.1 GCA_013696695.1 Deltaproteobacteria bacterium
CGGTACAGCACCGCACGTAACCCAGCGTGCACCCGCTCCGTGATCTCGTAGCGTGTCGCGCGGCGGATTCAGGGCGACCGACGGTTCCGGCTTTGGTGGAAATGGTAGTTCCAGCTTCGACCTCGAGGGCCCAACATCGAGGTTACGGGATGAAGGCACGGGCGAGTCGTACGCCCCCGCAGTTCAGCTAGCAACAGACGATCGAGCAATCGCGAACATGCGAACAACGCTCGGTAGGCTTCTTTCGACGCCGCGATGGCAGGAGTGTGCAAGTCCCGTGGCGCAGCAGCACTTTCGATCTCTCGGGGCTGGCTAGCGAGTTTCAGATCGACGCCTGTGAGGTTTTGGTGGCGCTCCACGGCTCACGGGGCCGGCGGATCGCGGCGGTCGACGGCTCCTAGGTAATCCTTCTTGCCCAAATTGACGCCGTTGTGCCGCAGCAGCGCGTAGCAGTGCGAGACGTGGAAGTAGAAGTTCGGCAGCGCGTGCTGGAGGAAGTAGTCAGCGCCGGGCATCCACTTGCCCTCCCAGCGCGGCTGGCTGACGGTGCGTGTCGCCGCGCCCTCGAAGTCCTTCGCGGACAGGCCGTCGAGGATCGCGATCACGCTGCTCACGCGCGTGGCGAGCTCGTCGAGCGTCTGCTCGGTGTCGGGCTGCGCCGGCACGTCCTTGCCGGTGAGGAACTTCGCCGCGTTCTTCGCCGTGTCGCAGGTCAGCTGGACCTGGCGCGCGAACGCGAACTGATCGGGCGCGAGACGGAAGCCCAGAAACAAATTCGGATCGAACTTCTTCGCCTCGCCATGCTTCTTGGCGAGGTCGAGCCAGGTGCGGAGCTGAGCGAGCTGCTTCTTGAATTGCCCGAAGGTCTCGAAGTACATCCGCGCATCCTACGCGACTACGCACCGGGCATCAGCGTGCGCAGGTCATCGTCGAAGGTCTCGCGAATGTGCGCGATCGTCGCGCGGCGCAACCGGAGCTTGGTCGCCTGATAGGCGCTGCGAGGGAACCCGCCCAGTCGGGTAGCCTCCGCCTTCGCGCGGGAGAGCGTCTCGCCGGCTGGCACGACCTCGTCGAGATAACCGGCGCGCAACGCTGCCTCGGGATCGTAGATCTGGGCGAGCAACGTCGCGCGCGGCAGCTCCGACTTGTTCAGGCGATCGCGCGCGAGCTCCATCGCGAGCACCGGTACGGGCATGCCGAGCGACACCTCGTTGAGGCCGATCTTGAACGCGCCCGCGGTGCCGATCCTGATGTCGCCGGTGAGCACGACGAGCGCACCTCCGGCCAGCGCATGCCCCGTACACGCGATCACGAGCGGTATCGGCGTCTCGTAGAGCCGCAGCAGCAGCTCCGAGCCACGACCGAGCAGCGCCATCGCCTGGGCGGGCCCGCTCATCATCACGCGCAGATCGAACCCCGCGCAGAACCGCTCTGCCCTGCCGGCGAGGACGATCGCCTTGGCTTCGCCTTCGGCGCGCGTCAACGCGGCGAGCACGCCGGCGATCATCTCGACCGACAGGGCATTCGCCTTGCCATCGTCCATCTCGACGACGGCGATCGAGCTCTCGAGCGTGTACTTGACGGGCTCTGTCATCCGCCGAACCTCGCACGAACGGCTGTCACGAAGCCCGCTATTCGTCGCCGGGCTCCTCGGTCATCACGATCGGGCGCCGGGCCTCGCGGAGCGCGACGAACGCGTCGGCCCGGATCGCCGCGCGGATGTCGGTCATCAGCCGCACGTAGAAATGCAGGTTGTGCTCGGCGAGCAGCTGCCATCCGAGTGGCTCGCGCGCCTTCACCAGGTGGTGGAGGTACGAGCGACTGTGCCGCGTGCAGGCCTCGCACTCGCACGTCTCGTCGAGCGGCGCGTCGACGAACCGGTGCAGGCCCTTCCGCAGATCGACCTTGCCGCGCATCGTGAACACGCGCCCGTGTTGCGCCCACGCGGTCGGCAAGATGCAGTCGAACATGTCGACGCCGCGGTGCACTGCCTCGAGGATGTCGAGTGGCGTGCCGACGCCCATCAGGTAACGCGGTCGATCTTCGGGCAACAGCGACGCGACCAGCTCGGTCAGATCCTCGCGCTCCGCCCGCTCCTCGCCGACGGCGAGCCCACCGATCGCATACCCGTCGAAGCCTTCGATCGAGGTCAGCTCCGCCGCGGAGATCCGGCGCAGATCCTCGAACCGCGCGCCTTGCACGATCGCGAACAGCTGCCCACTCTCCCCACGCGCCGCGAGTGACCGCCTCGCCCAGCGATGCGTGCGCTCCATCGCGACCTGCGCCTCGGCGTGCTCGCACGTCGCCTCGACACAGTGATCGAGCACCATCATCACGTCGCTGCCGATCGCGCGTTGCATCGCGATCGATCGCTCGGGCGTCAGCACCACGCGCGGCCCGTCGACCACTTCTTGAAACGCGGCGCCCTCGTCGTCGATCGTGCGCGACGTGGCGAGCGAGAACACCTGGAAGCCTCCCGAGTCGGTGAGGATCGACCGGGTCCAGCCCATCCAGCGATGCAGGCCGCCGAACCGCTCGAACACCTCGATCCCCGGCCGCAACAGGAGGTGATACGTGTTCGCCAGCAACATCGGCGGCGCCAGGCGCTCGAGCTGGCCGAGCGTCTGCGTTCGCACCGTGCCGCGCGTGCCGACCGGCATGAACACCGGCGTCTCGATCGCGCCATGTGCCGTGCTCAACAAGCCGGCGCGGGCCTGCGAGCCCGTGGCACGCGTGTGAACCGCGAACGCCGACATCCGCCGAGCTTACTGGTTGCTGTCAGTTGCAGTCGAAGATGGTCAGCGTGTTTACACCGGTGTTGATCAGGCCAAAGCTCACGCTGTCGATCCCCGACGAGCTGGTGTTGCCCGGGAGATTGCCGAAATTGCTATCGGGGCAGCTGAGCAGCTCGATCGGGTTCGAATTCGAGAACGAGCTGCCGTCGGGACACGTCAGCGCGAGCCCACCGTTACCGGTCAGCACCTCGCTCACCGTGTCGTCACCTACGGTGAGCTCGAAACCCTCGTCGCTGTCGTTGTAGGCGAGGCACGGCTGACCATCCGTGGTCATCGTGAAGTTCCACTCGTGTTCGTTCGCCAGCGGCAGCGTGAGCGCAGGCGTGAACGTGATCACCTGCCCCGTCGCGTAGGTGCAGCTCGCGAAGTCGGCGCTGAGGACGCCAATCGCATCCTCCGGCGGCAGACAGCTGATGGCGGCACTCGCGGTGACCTTCCAGCAGTTGTCGCTGCTGGCGAGGTATTCGCAATCGAGCGAGCCATCGGATCCCGAGCCACCGCCACACGCAGCGAGCAAACCGACGAGTAGGAATCGCATCGGCTGATGGTACGCGATGTGACAGGCGCGTTCCGCCGCGCTTTCGTCATCCTTCGCTCGCCGATTCGGCGTGACTCAGCGTTCGATCGTGCAGACGGCGGCGTAGCCATCGGCTCCACCGTCGAGGAAGTAGCAGCGCGTATAGCCGAGAGCGGTGAGGTTCAGCGCCGCACGGGCGCTGGTGCCATCGGCACCTCAACCACAGTGCAGGACGATCGCGCGCGATCGGGGGACGTCCTCGATCACGCTCGCGAGCGTGATCAACGAGGCCGTGCGCTGCTCGCCGGGAAGGCGAGGATCCTGCGAGCCGGCCCGGAGCATCCCCACACCGATCACCAGCACGTGCTCGCGGCCGCTCAGATCGTGCAGAGCCTCGGGTGTGATCGCCTGCGCGCGCGACATCCCGATCGAGCGACGTGTGAGACGACGCGCGGTCGCCGGGAGCTTCATCACGACCGGCGCTCCGCGTCGAACGCCGGGACGACCAGGCCGGTGTAACGCTGGACCAGGGAGGCCGGACCCGCGACGA
>JACCYD010000664.1 GCA_013696695.1 Deltaproteobacteria bacterium
CGCTGGCCCACCTCCGCTGCTACGGCCGACCGGTCGCGGTCCGGCCGTGGCGCCGCGCACCCCGCGGTCCGCTGCCGACTCGGGAGCCGTGCGCACGGTGCCTCCTTCCGAGTTCGATCTCGGACTCTCGCTCGACCTCGGCGGGGGCGGTCCCTCGCTCGACATCGACGGCCAGAAGTTCGAGCTCGAGGAGACCAAGCCGGCCGTGGTGCAGCCGCCGTCGTCGCGCCGCTCTAATCCGCCTCCTGCCCCACCCGCCGCCACGCTGGTCCTCGCGCCGGACTTCGCGAACGAGCTCGACACCGCCGAGGCATTGTCGCTCGCCGAGAAGATGGCCAACGAGGCCACCGCCGCGTCGACGGCGAAGGGCATGGTCGCCGCCAAGACCACGCTGCCCGGCGCGCTGCCTCCGCAGCCTCTGCCTCGCGGTGCCGGGCTGAACGTCCCGGCAGCGCCGCCCCCGATCGCCTCGGCGGCTGCGCCCACCATGGTCGTGCAGCTGCCGGCGGCTGCGCCGACCATGATCGGGCCGACGCCGATCGCCCCGACGTACGCCGACGATCCGCGCCGCGGGCTGCCCGCTCCCCTCCCACCAGCACCGCACGTTCCGCAAGCCTTCGCACCGCCCGGTCCCGGGCGCGCGATGCCCACGATCCTCGAGGTCACGCCGCGCGGCCTCGGCATCGGCACGGTCGCCGGGTTCTGCGAGGAGCTGATCCGCCGTAACGAGCGGTTGCCGGCCACCAAGCGCAAATCGTTCACGACCGCGCGCGACCAGCAGGCCGTCGTGCGAATCGTCGTCTGTCAGGGCGAGTCGCGCCGGCTCGACAACAACACGGTGATCGGCGATCTCGTGCTCGCGAACTTGCCACCGCGCCCGCGCGGCGAGACCACGATCGAGGTCACGTTCGTGATCGATGCGTCGGGCATCCTGCAGGTCAGTGCACGCGATGCGGCCACCGGTGCCGAGCAGCGCGCGTCGCTCGATCTCGTCGGTGCGGTGTCGCAGCAGGATGTCGCGGCCTCCCGCGAACGCCTGGCGCAGCTCCGTAGATAGAGCCGTAGTCGCAGTCGACGGCGTGGTCGTCATTGACTCCGGACAGTCCCGACGAACGTCCATCTCCACGTTGCCGTCGCCGTCAAGGTCGTCGACCACGACCATGACCACGACCACGTCGACGATTTTACTCGCCGCCGGCGTCGGGATCTTCGGCAGCCTTCTTCGACGGCGCCTTCTTCTTGTCGGCCTTCGAGTCGTCCTGCGGCGCTTCCGCAGCGCCCTCGGCCGCGCCCACCGCTTCGCACCACGGCAGCTTGATCGACTTCTTCTCGGCCAAGTTCTTGACGTCGAGCACGGCGAGCTCGCCGAGGCGACCTCCGCGCAGGAGCACGAGCAAGTTGGTCTTGCCGGCGACGGCATCTGCCCCGATCAGGTGACCGAACGTCTTGGTCATGTGGTCCTTACACTTCGCGGGGACCTCGCCGGCTTCGTTCCAGTAGTTCTCGGCCTCGGCCGGCTTGCACGGGCCGGTCGTGACCTTGCGAACGATCTTGGCGCGCTTGCCCGATTCGATCTCGTACGTGGTGACCGTGGAGAAGCCCTTCTCCGCGATCGCGACGCGGGTCTCGTCGAGGACGATGAACGAGCCACCGTTGGTCGACGCCATCGCTTCCTTGCCACCCAGCGTCATCAGCGGGCCGGTTACCTGGCCGTCGGACTTGAAGCCGAACACGTACGACGCCGGACCTGCGTCACGGCCCTCGATGAAGATCGAGCCGCCGATCCAGTGCACGGCCGAGGGCGTGTTGGTGACGCCCTTGTCGCCGCGGATCGAGAAGCCGCTCTCGCGCGTGCGACCCGCAGCGTCGAAGATATGCGCATCGTCGCCGGCCACGATGATCACCTTGGTGCTGTCCGGGCTGGTCGCCATCAGGACGAGCTTGTCCTCGGGCAGCTTCGCATCGCCCGGGATGCAGTAGCCGCGTGCGCATCGCTCGTCGAGCTTCACCGACATGCTGCGGCCCGGCAGCGGCGTAGGCGGTTGGTACACCAGCGAGCCATCGCCGAGATCGATCTTCCAGCATGCGACCGTGCCGAGTAGCCGCGTGCGATCGACGTCGGTCGCGCAGATCACGGCTTCTTTGTTGACGGCCGCGAGCTCGAGCTTCGGTGCTTGCTGCTCCTTGAGCGAGACCGGAAAGCAGGTGCTGCCGTCGGGCACGATGGCGAGGGCCGCGGCTTTGCGCTTCGCCTCGCGGTCCTGCTCCGTCTCGGGCTTCGGCCCCTCCGGTTTGGTGTTCTTGACGACCGGCTTCTTCACCGGCTTCTTGTCGCCACCACCACACGCACCCAGCACGGCCACGGCGGCCCAGCACACGATCGTCGACGGAAGTCGAACCATGCGTAGTTTGTACGATCGGTGACCTACTGATACAAGGAGACGTGCCGCGCACCGCGACGGTCGAGCGAATCACCAAGGAGACCCAGGTGCGGCTCGCGCTGGAGGTCGATGGCACCGGCGCGCGTAACATCGAGACGCCCCTCGCGTTCCTGTCGCACATGCTCGAGGCGTTCGCGCGCCACGGCGTGTTCGACGTCGAGCTGCGTGCTGCGGGTGATATCGAGATCGACGCCCACCACACCGTCGAGGATATCGGGCTCGTCCTCGGGGATGCGTTCCAGCAGGCGCTCGGGGACCGCGCCGGCATCGTCCGGTACGGCTCGGCCACCCTGCCCATGGACGAGGTAATGGCCACGGTGGCGGTCGACTTTTGCGGCCGCCCGGCGTTCGTGTGGAACGTCACCGGGCTCGACGGCAAGTGGATCGGCGAGTTCGACTGCGAGCTCGCCAAGGAGTTCTTCGCCGCGTTCGCCACCCGGGCCCAGTGCAACCTGCACGTGCTGTTGCACTACGGCGGCAACGCACATCACACGATCGAGTGCATCTTCAAGGCCTTCGCTCGTGCCTGCGACGCTGCTTCTCGCATCGACCCGCGTCTCGGCGGCGCCGTGCCGTCGACCAAGGGTACGCTGACCACGTAGCCATGATCGCGATCGTCGACGTCTGCTCGGGAAATTTGCGGTCTGTGCAGCGGGCCCTCGCGAAGGTGGGCGGCGACGTCGTGGTCACGCACGATCCCGATATCGTCCGGCGCGCGGACAAGCTGGTGGTGCCCGGTCAGGGCGCGTTCGGCGTGTTCATGCGCAGCTTGCAGGAGCGCGGCCTCGGCGAGGCGTTGCGCGAAGCGATCGCGAGCGGCCGGCCATACCTCGGAATCTGCCTCGGCCTCCAGATCCTGTTCGAGGACAGCGAGGAAGTCGCGACCGGTGAAGGTGTCGTCGCGGGGCTCGGCGTTATTCCCGGCCATGTCATCAGGTTGCGCCCCAGCGCCGCGCATCACAAGGTGCCGCACATGGGCTGGAACCGCGTCGTGCGCCATGCCCCCGAGCCGATGCTCGCAGGAGTCGCCGAGGACGCGCACGTCTACTTCGTGCACTCGTTCCACGCGGTGCCCGAGGAGCGCTCGCTGATCACGCTCGAGGCCGATCACGGCATGTCGATCACCGCCGCGATCCGCAAGGATCACCTGTTCGCCTGTCAGTTCCATCCCGAGAAGAGTCAGGCCGTCGGACTGCGCATCCTGCGGAACTTCGTGGAGGCCGCGTGAAGCTGTTCCCCGCGATCGATCTTCTCGGCGGGCGCGCGGTGCGCCTCGAGCGCGGCGAGCGCGCCAAGGC
>JACCYD010000680.1 GCA_013696695.1 Deltaproteobacteria bacterium
CCGCGGACGTGCTCGAGCGCGGGCTCAAGCGCTGGGAGGTCCGCCTCGTGAAGATCGGCCGCCGCACCATCGCGGTGTTGCTCGTCTTTCACTACGTCTGCCTCGCGTGGGTGTTCTTCCGCGCGACGTCGTTCGCCAATGCGCTCGCCGTGCTGCGCCAGATCGGCGAGACGTCGACCGATCACGCGAATCTCGGGACCCTGGTCACCACCGCGCTCGCGGTCGGCTTCGCCTGTCACTTCTTCGCCGAGGGCAGCTTCCAGTGGCTGCGCCGGCGGTTCGTCGACCTGCCGTGGTTCGTGCAAGGGCCGGTGCTCGTCGGTGTCGCCCTCGTGTTGCGACAGCTCGCACACCACGAGATCGTGCCGTTCATCTACTTCCAGTTCTAAGCGCGCGCGAGCTGCTCGAGCACCGCCGCCGCGACGGCCTCGGGCGCCTCGATCTGCGGATAGTGGCCGACGCCCGGCAGCTCGACGACATCGGCGTGGGGCACCAGCTCGCGATAGCGCGCGGCCATGTGCGCGCCGCTGATCGGATCGGCCAACCCGTTGATGAAGCGCAGCGGCGCGGTCGCGTTGATCAACGCGCCGACCCAGCGAGCGCGATAGCGACGGCGCTCGTCGATGTAGCCGATCAAGCTCGGCATCACGGCCATGCCGTCGTCGTGGCTGATCAGTTGCCACATCGCGCGTAGCTCGTCGTCGGCGGGCCGTGTGGTGCCCCAGGTCCGGTTCATCGCGCGCGCGAACGTCTTGTACGACGACAACTTTGCGATCAGGGGGCCGAGCGTCGATGCGAGCAGCTTCTGCGTGAGTAGCGGGCGATGTCGCTCGGGGAACAGTCCGCCGTTCAGCAGGCACGCGGCGACGATCTTCGCCCGTGCACCGCTCTGCCGTGCGAGCAGCTCCTGCGCGACGGTATCGCCGTAGTCGTGCGCGAGCAGGCGATACGACGTCACGCGCTCGCGGGCGAGCAGCGCCTCGTGAAGATCGGCCTGCGCGAAGATCGAGTACGGAAATCCGATCGGCTTGGCGGAAAACCCGAAGCCGATCATGTCGAGCGCGATCACCCGATACCGCGCGGTGAGCTGCGGCCAGATCGCCGCCCAGTCCCACGACGCCGTCGGAAAGCCGTGAATCGCGAGCAGCGGCTCCCCGCTACCGTCGACTCGATAGAACACGCGCTGGCCCTGCCACTCGAACGTCTTTCCTGTCGCACGCCACTGGTCCGGCGAAATCATCGGGTCACGCTCCACCTCTCCAAGTTCGTTGCCACGGGGTTCCTGGACGAAACATCCAAACCGCTCATAGGACGTCCGGGCGGTTCGGCGCGAGCCAGCCGGCGAGGGTCGCGGACAGTCCGAGCACCAGCTCGGGCGCGCGTTGCGAGGCCGCGGTGAACGAGGCGCGATCGATCTCGATCACCTCGGCGGGACCGTCGCTGATCACCGTGGCGGCGCGCGGTGCACCGGTCAGCACGGCGAGCTCGCCGACCACGCCGCCGATCTCGATCCTGCGCGGGGGCGTTGGTTCGCGATGGGCGGTCAGAGTGCCCTTCGCGACGACGAACATCGAATTGCCGGGCGCGTTCGCGGTGAACAGCTCGCCGTCGACGGACCGCGTGATCGCGCGCTCGGCGAGCGCCGCAAGGGCAGGACCGTTGACCGACGCGAGGAGCGCGGGCTTGCGGAGCGTAACCAGCGTGGGCTCGAGGGCGGCGAGCTCGCCTTTGCACAGCCGCGTCAGCCATGGATCGTGGGGCGCGAGCGCATCGGGCGAGCTCGATCTCGCGACGGCCGGGCGCAGCCAGCGCTCGATCACCGCCAGGATCTCGACGCGTCCCGCCTGCAGCTCCTGGATGACATCGAGCGCACGCCGGCGATCGGGCTCCTTGCCGACGATCAAGCGGCGCGCGGTGGCGGCGAGTGCCGCGGGATCGCGACCGGCCGCGGCGACCTCGACGGCAGAGGCCCACATCAGACGCGCGACACAGCTACGGGTGGCGAGCTCGAGCTCGTGGCGTGAGCACGCGGACCACATCGCCGGCGCCCCGTCGGGTTCGACGTCCTTGATCGCGAGGCTCGCCGCGTGTGCGGCATCGCGCGCGTCGAGCGTGGCGACCAAGGCCGCGAGTGCGGCGCGGTGTGCCGTCGCGATCGGCCCGCTCGGCAGCGAGGCGCCGCCACGCGCGATCGCGAGCGCGGTGCGGAGTGCGGCATGCGCGACCTCGGGATCGGGATCCTCGAGCAGGATGCCGACCGCGGCGGTGGCGTTTGGTGTCGCGGCGAGCGCACGAGAGATCGTTAGCCGCGCGAGCGGCGAGAACGCATGGGCCCTGGTCGAGCCTTCCGCCGTCACGTCGGCTGGAACGGCAGAGACGTCGCTCGTGC
>JACCYD010000689.1 GCA_013696695.1 Deltaproteobacteria bacterium
CTTCGGCTCGCGGCAGCTGACGTTCGGGATCGCGCGCAGCAGCTCGACCATCGTCTTGCGGCGCTCGTCGAACGCGGCGCGCATCGTCGCGACGCAGTCCTGCGGACCGGTGAGCGCGGCCACCGTCGCGATCTGCGAGATGTGCGTCGGGTTCGATGTCGATTGACCCTGGATCTTGGTCATCGCCTTGATCAGCGGCAGCGGCCCGGCCGTGTAGCCGATGCGCCAGCCCGTCATCGCGTACGTCTTCGAGACGCCGTCGACCAGCACGGTGCGCTTCGCCAGCTCGGGCGACACCGCGGCGATCGAGCAGTACGTGGCATCGCCGTAGACCAGCTGGCGATAGATGTCGTCCGAGATCACCAGCAGGTCTTTGTCGACGACGACCTTGGCGAGCGCTTCGATCTGGGTCTTCGTATAGACGGCGCCGGTCGGGTTCGACGGGTTGTTGAGCACGATCGCGCGCGTGCGCGGCGAGCACGCGGCGGCGACCTGCTGCGCGGTGACCGCGAAGTCGTCCTCGGCCTTGGTCTCGAGGATCACCGGCCGGCCACCGGCGAGCATCACCATGTCGGGATAGCTCACCCAGTACGGCGCCGGGATCAGGACCTCGTCGCCCGGATCGAGGAGCGCCATGAACAAGTTGAACAACGAGTGCTTCGCACCGGTGGACACCAGGATCTGATCCGGCGCGAGCTCCGTGTTGTGGACCTTCGACAGCTCGGCGGCGATCGCCTTGCGCAGTGGCAGGATGCCGGCGACGTCGGTGTACTTGCCGACGCCTTTCGAGAGCGACTCGCGCGCGGCATCCTTGATGTGATCCGGCGTGTCGAAATCGGGCTCGCCGGCGCCGAAGCTGACGACGTCGATGCCATCGGCTTTCAGCTTGGCGGCCTTCGCCGTGACAGCGAGGGTGATCGACGGTTTGATCGGATCGAGACGCGACGCGAGCTTGAGTGGAAAAGTCATGGCGATTTCTTCTGGCTATCAGTGTTGGCCCGCACGAATTTCGCTTGCAGGGCCGTGACGACCGGTGGAGGCACCAGGCCGTTGACGTCGCCACCGAGGCTGGCGACTTCCTTCACGAGCGACGAGCTGACGTAGTGATTGCGCTCGTCGGTCATGAAAAAGATGGTGTCGACACCCGGCGCGAGTCGCCGGTTCATGTGTGCGAACTGGAACTCGTATTCGAAATCCGCGAGGGCACGCAGCCCGCGCACGATCACCGAGGCGCCGCGCCGCTTGCAGAAATCGACGAGCAAGCCCTCGAACACCTCGAACTCGAGGCGCGCGCCGTAGTGGGGCAGGGCGTCGCGGATGAAGCCGATGCGCTCGTCGGTGGTGAACAGCGGGTTCTTACGGATGTTCGGGGCGATCGTGACGATCACCTTCTCGAACACCGCGAGCGAGCGCTCGAGGATGTCGAGATGCCCGTTCGTGATCGGATCGAAGGTGCCGGGGTAGACCGCGATGGAACTGGATTGCGTCATGCAGGCACCTCGTAGAACGAGATCAGCGTGTCGCCGTAGCGGCGCTCGTCCGTTCGTACCAAAGATCCGAGCGCCTCGGGCGGTGCGTTGCGGCGATCGTGCTCGATGACGATGACAACATCCGGTGCGAGGCTCGCGCTCGGGATCGCGAGCACGGCGCGGGTGGCGAGGTCGGACGCGTACGGTGGATCGACGAACACCAGGCGCCACGGGGCGGCGCCTTCGGGCAACGGCCGCTTCGCGAACGCGATCGCATCGCTCGTGATCACGGTAGCGCGATCCTCGACCCCGAGGTCCTTGAGGTTGCCACGGGTGGCGGTCAACGCCAGGCGGGCCGAGTCGACGAACGTCGCGTGGGGTGCGCCGCGCGACAGCGCCTCGATGCCGACCGCACCGGAGCCTGCGAACAGGTCGAGCACGTGGCCGTCCAGAGCGTTCTGGCCGAGGATCCCGAACACCGCCTCGCGCACTTTCTCGGACGTGGGCCGGGTCGAAGCGCCTGCAGGCGCGCGCAGGACCCGTCCGCCCAGGGTTCCTCCGACGATGCGCACTATGGCGACCCTAGCACCCCTTTTTTTGGTGGTTATGCCGGGAGTCCCTTACAATTCGACGGCATGTCCGAGGTGGGCAACCTGGCAGCGTGGCTCTTGAACGACGCGCTGAGTAATGGTGCGGGGCCGCGCCCGGCGTTGCGCACGCTGAAGCTCCAGCGCGGCGAGCGCGTGCTGATCCTGATGCACGACACGATCGAGGCTGCGGTCGCGATCCTCGCCGTCATCCACGCCGGGGCGGTGGCCGTGCCGGTCTCGGAGCTGTCGACGCCCGACGACGTGCAGGAGTACGTCCTGCATGGCGCCGCGGTGATCGCGATCGTCGACGAGCCACACGAGCAGGTCGTCGACGCGGTGCGAGCCGAGACGCCGGATCTCCGCGAAGTGATCAGCGTGCGCGCGAGCCTGCCGGGCGTGCACGACTATCAGACGCTCGTCGATGGCGCCGCGCCGCAGCCGCCGGTGCCGATGGGCGAAGCCGATATCTCGCTGCTGCTGTACTCCGCGGGGTCGGGTCCCGGCGAGCTCCGCGCCGTGCCGCACAGCAAGCGCACGATCGCCGCCGCCAACAACTCGTTCGCGCGCGATCTTCTGCAGCTCACCAGCGCCGACAAGATCCTGTCGGTCGCGCGGTTGTCGACGGCGTACGGCCTCGGCGCGGGCTTGTTGTTGCCGCTCGCGGTCCAGGCGGAGTGCTTGTTGTTCCCCGCGCAGCCGCGCTCGGACACCGTGTTCAAGGCGGTCGAGACCTTCAACCCGACGGTGCTGTTCGCGACGCCATCGGTCTACGCGCAGCTCGCGCACGACGCCGAGAGCGGCGGCATCGCGAAGCCACTCGCCCGGCTGCGCCACGCGGTGGCCGGTGCCGAGGGGATGCCGGAGCGGTTGATCCCGCGCATTCGCTCGGTGCTCGGCACCGAGGTCGTCGTCGGCTACGGGCTCACCGAGATCTTCCAGTTCGCGCTCGCGGGTCGCAGCGACGATCCGGGCGCGCGTCCCGGCGTCTGCGGCAAGCCGCTGACCGGCGTCCAGGTCCGGCTCGTCGATGAAGATGGCGATCCGGTCGGTATCGACGAGATCGGCACGCTCGAGCTGATGTGCGGCTCGCTGTTCACCGGGTACTGGGGCGGCACCACCGATAGCGGCCTGCACGATCTCAAGAGCGATGGCTGGTTCACCACACGCGATCGCTTCATGGTCGATCGCGAGGGCTTCTATCACCACTGCGGCCGCGTCGACGATCTGTTCAAGGTCGGCGGCAAGTGGGTGTCGCCCTCCGAGGTCGAGCGCGCGCTGGTGGCGCACGAAGCGGTGTGGGAAGCGGCCGTGATCGGCGCCGACGACGACGAAGGCCTCATGAAGCCGCTGGCCTTTGTCGTCACGAACGTCGGGCACGAGGCAGGCCCGAAGCTCGAGGCGGAGCTCAAGGAATACGTCAAGGCGTCGCTCGCGCCGTACAAG
>JACCYD010000714.1 GCA_013696695.1 Deltaproteobacteria bacterium
CTTGTACGCCCAGGTCTTGAACGAGCTCTCGGCGCGAAACGTCCCGATGCTCTTCCACAGCTCCTCGGAGAACTGGCCGAACACGTCGTACGCCGCTTCTTCATCGCGGACGTTCGCGTGGATGTAGCCGAGGATCTGCGGCCCCATGCCCTGCAGTGCCGCGGTCGCCGCCTCTTTGTGCGCTCCCGCGGCGAGGTGTTTCGCGATCGTCTGCTCCAGCTCCGGATCCAGCGCCATCGCTTGCGAGCATATCGCACCGCGGCATCGACGATCGTCGCCAAGGCCGGCGGCCGGTCCCCTCCGGTGGTAAACCTGTCGTCGATGGACGGTAGTTTCGCCCTCACCCCCGGCAAGCGCGTCCTCTATCTGACGAAGGATCCCGAGTTGATCCGCCGCCAGCTCGCCGGGGAGACGCTCGCGCCCACCGACGTCGCGCCGGTCGACCTGCTCGACGATATCAACACCGATGCGATGACGCCGGCGTGGGTGTGCTTCGATCACGATCCCGCCGACATCGCGAAGAACGCGTATGCCGGGTTGATCGTCAATGGCGTGCGGTTGATCCCGCCGAACGCGCTGCGCGAGGGCAACTTCGAGGTCATCGTGTCGGGCGCGCAGAAGGGCGTCGGCAGCTCGCGCGAGACCGCGGCGCAATGCGAGGTGTTCTCGGGCTCGCGCCTCGCGATCGCGTCGTCGTTCGCGCCGATCCACGCGCGCAACAACATCAACATCGGCCAGTTGATGGGCGACCACGCGATGCTGCGTCGCCTCGAGGGCGGCGAGTCGATCGCGCTGTCCGAGTTCACGCAGGGGCACGACGCGATCACTGCGCTGATCATCGAGAGTGGCGGCCTGCTTCCATTCTGTGCACGCCTCGCGAAGAAACAGATCAGCGTCCCCTCGACGGGCACCGCGAAGCGACCGATGAACCTGACCGAGAAGATCCTGGCGGCCAAGCTGCTGCCCGGTCAGGGCGACTACGTGAAGCCGAACGACGCCGTGCTCGTCAAGGTCGACGCCGGCTACTCGCACGAGTTCACCACCGCGCAGGTCGACTTCTTCCTCGCCGCGGAATACGGCGCCGACTACAAGCTCCCTGACCCGTCGAAGTTCGCCGTGTTCGAGGATCACTTGATCTACGCGACCGGCGTCGCCTCGATGGCCAAGTTCTCCGACAAGATCGAGCGCCTCCGCGATCTGCAGCGCGCGTTCGCGAAGCGCACCGGCGTTCGCAACTACAGCGCCGTCGATGGCGTGTCGCCCGGCATCTGCCACCAGGTCGCACGCGAGCAGTTCATCGATCCGGGCGATTTCGTGCAGGCCACCGACAGCCACACCTGCATGGGCGGCGCATCGGGCGCGCTCGCGTGGGGCGTCGGCTCGACGGAGTATGCCGCTCTCGCCTACTGGGGCTTCACGACGCTCGCCGTTCCGGAATCGATCCGCTTCGAGCTCGTCGGCCGGCTGCATCCCGGCGTCGCCGCGAAGGACGTGATGCTCGAGATCCTCGCCACCTACGCGAAGCGCGAGGACACGCTGAACCGCGTGATGGAGTTCGGCGGCGAAGGGCTGTTCGCGCTGTCTCCCGACGAGCGCGCGACGCTCGCGAACATGGCCACCGAGTGCAGCGCGCGCGGCGCCGTGATGGAGGTCGACGACACGATGCTCCAATGGATCGTCGAGCGCCGTCCGGGGGTCTCGATCGACACGCTACGCGCGAAGGTCGTCACGCCCGATCCCGGCGCCGAGCACGCCGGTGGCATTCACACGATCGACCTGTCGAAGATCCGGCCGATGGTCGCAACGCCCGGCGATCCGGATCGCGGCATCGCGAGCGATCCGAAGAACGGCGCCCTGGTCTCCGAGATCGGTCGCGTCAAGCTCGACATCGCCTACGGCGGCTCGTGCACTGCGGGCAAGCGCGACGACATCGACATGTATGCGCGCGTGATGGCCGAGGCCGAGAAGGCCGGCAAGCGCGTCGCCGACGGCGTCTCGTTCTATCTCCAGTTCGGATCGCAGGACGTCGAGGCGTACGCGAAGTCGAAGGGCTACCTCGAGCTGTTCGAGCGCACCGGCGTGCAGGTGATCAAGCCCGGCTGCGGCGCGTGCATCGGCTGCGGGCCCGGCGTATCCGAGCGCGGCGATCAGGTCACCGTGTCCGCGATCAATCGCAACTACAAGGGCCGCTCCGGTCCCGGCAAGCTCTACCTCGCCTCGCCCCTCACGGTCGCCGCATCGGCGATCGCCGGCGAGATCGTCGAGTACGTAGAGCCCGAGAAGTAGTCACCGCAGGTGCGGACCGAGCAGCGTCTGCCACGCGCGTAGCCGATCGGGATACTCCTCGCGGCAGCGCCCGACGTACGGCGCCGGGATGTTCATGTCCTCGAACACGCCGAAGTAGCGCTCGGGATCAGAGCCGTAGAGCACGCACGCGATCGCGAAGCCGCGCTGGGCGCCGGTGCCATGCTCGTCCCACGGATCGTGTGCGTAGTGCGGCTGCTTCGCGCGCAGGTTGTGGCCGTACGCCGCATGTCGCGCCGCCTCGCCGACGCCGAGCCTGATCATCCACAGCGTCGCGATGTCGTCGACCGCGTCCTCGTGGCTGCCGAGCAGCGGGAGCTTGAGCTGGTCGTGAAGCGCGTGACCGATCTCGTGGAACATCGTGAACGTCATCGAGCTGCGCAATCGCCGATCGACCGCCTCGCGTCCGTTGCCGGTGTGCGTGTAGAGCGCGCGCCGCTTGTCCCACAGCTCGTGGCAGACCTCGACCCGGCTTCGCGACGACCGGTAATAGGCGTTGGCGTCGCCGCACTCGACGAACGCGATCGTGAGGGGGTGGTGGAGCTGGAGCTGGCGATCCAGCATGTCGATCAGCACCCGCATGCGGGCGACGTGGTCGGCCGGCGCGCCGGAGACCCCCGGCTTGACCGGCGCGACGTACTCGATCGTGAGCTGGGGCGTGGGTGGCCTGTCGGCTTCCGCCTGAACGACCGCCCCGACCACAAACGCGAACACCAAGGCGCGGGGCATCACTCTATAGACGATGAGGGAAACGAGGCGTTAGCGCACGTGTTCCTGATGATTCGGCCTCAAATGGCTGCTCGACCAGCCAGCGAGACTCAGACCTCGCTGTCTAGTGTCCTGCCGATCCTCACGAGTTCGCGGAGTTAGCTCACATTCGAGAGGCATCGAGTTTGCTCCCCGGCGCGTCATCCATGAAGCGCCTGTCTTCCGTTTTTTTCACTTCCCTGATTGCCATCACAGCCTGCACCGATGACGGTGCCGATCTCTACGAAGGCGAGTCGGTCAAGTCCGACGACGACAAGTCCGACTCGTCGTTCCTTGCCACCTTCCTCGATGCCGAGTGGGACGGGACCCTGGTCACCGACTTCTCGTTCAACGACAAGGCGGTCATCGAGTCCCAGCTGCTCTACACCGTGGGCCAGCTGAACGGCATGAACTCGGTCGGCCGCATCGACAAGGCGGTCGTCACCAACATCGTCAAGTCGACGGTCAACGGGAAGACCCAGCTCAAGTACCACGCGAAGCTGCTGGTCGCGTACGGCAGGAAGACCAACATCCCCACGTCGATCGAGCTCAAGCTGCCGCTCGACGTCTCGAGCGGCGGTCAGGTCGCGTTCGCCGAGAAGTACGGTGAGAATTGCGTCGACTTCTCCGCGCACGACGTCGACTCGGGCTCGATGTTCTACTACTTCCGTCCGAAGGCGTCGGGCTGCACGATCGCCGCCGCCGACGTCAACACGGTGACCGCGACGCTGTCGCCGAGCCCGGTGCAGACCACCGGAATGTTCCCCGAGTACACCAAGATCTGGGAAGACAACCGGCTCGAGGTCGTCGCGATCTTTGGCAAGAACGAAGACGGCGCGACGTCGGGTGACGTCGGCATCGACGCGTTCAACAAGTTCGTCGGCGCGATGAAGACCGAGCTCTCGGCGCGCCAGCTCACCACGATCCCGGCGACCGTGCCGACCAACCCGGGCGTCGCCGCGCCGGACATCGAGCTCAACGCGACGCTCCCCGACGGCAAGAAGATCCGCGTCGTCGCGCTGCTCACCGACAATATTCGTCTCGGCCTCCAGCAGCCGACGTTCCGCGCGCGCTACGAGAACCTGTCGACCCGCGCCGACTTCATCATCTACAACGGCCACGCTGGCCTCGGCGTCAACGTCCGCGCGCTCGCCTCGGCGGGCAAGTGGGTCGCCGGTCAGTACGTCGTCGTCCAGATGAACGGCTGCGACACGTTCGCGTACATCGACGACGCGCTGTTCCGCGCGCACAAGAACATCAACCCCGACGACACGACGGGCTTCAAGTACATCGACATCATCAACAACGCGATGCCGGCGTTCTTCCACGACCTGTCGAACACCACGATGGCGACGTTCCGCGGCCTCCTCGATCACGCGGCGCCGAAGACCTACGAGCAGATCTTCCGCAACATCGCGAGCGCGCAGGTCGTGCTCGTCACCGGCGAGCAGGACAACGCCTTCACGCCGGGCGGCGGTGGCAACCCCACCCCGTGGGCAGGTCTCACCGACTCGGGCTCGGTCGCGAAGAGCGTCGAGAAGCGCTACGCGACCCCGGTCGTCGCGGCCGGCACCTACGAGTTCGCGCTGTCGGGCACCAACGACTCCGACCTCTACGTCCGCGTCGGCACCGCGCCGACCACCGGCACGTTCGATTGCCGCCCGTACAAGAACGGATCGAACGAAATCTGCTCCGTGACGCTCGCGCAGCCCTCGACGATCCACGTCATGGTGCGCGGCTACTCGACCGCGGCCTCGGCGTTCACGCTGACCGGCAAGAAGATCTGAGCCCGTCGGTCGGGCTGGTCCTGGCCTTCGAAGTCGTAGTCCTTGCGCGCGAAGTCGCGCCGGGCGATCGAACGTTGTAGCGTCGAGCATGGCCAAGGCCCGGCGCACCTCTCGCGCGACCCCGCGCGTGCGCAAGGCTGCCCCGAAAGCGGCCAAGCCCGCGAACAAGCGGGCCGCGCCGGCAACGCAGGCCGCGCCCACAAAGCAGGCTGCGCCGAAGAACAAGCCGACCAAAGCGACCCCCAAGAAGACGGCGAAAAACAAGCCGGTCGCCACCGCGAAGAAGGCCCCCGCGAAGAAGCCGGTCGCGACCAAGGCCACCGCGAAGAAGGCCACACCCGCGAACAAGCCGGTCGCGACCAAGGCCACCGCGAAAACAACAGCACCCGACAACAAGCCGGTCGCGACCAAGGCCACCGCAAAGAAGGCTGCATCGACGAAGGCCACCGCGAAGAAGGCCGCGAAGACGGCCGCCGCGACGCCGTCGACCCCGCCCGAGATCGTGGACCTCGAAGCCGCGGCCGTGCCCCGCGAGGTCACCGATCTGGGCTCGGGCATTCCGTTCCCGATCGGGTCCGAGTCGTCCCAGCGCTCGGCCACCGGCGCCGTCGTCCAGCTCGTCGACTCCGAGAATCCGCTCACCGCGCTTCACAGCTTTCTCGATTCGATCGACGGCGAGCTCACGATCCAGCAGGGCCAGATCGCGCTCGGCGCCGCGCAGCTCATGCTGCTGCCGATCGCGCAGGACCATCGCGGTGGGCTCGAGGTCAAGCGGCTCCTCGATCTCGTGCTGTCACGCTGGGGCAGGTTTCCCGAGCGCACCGGCTTCCACGCGCAGGAGTTCCTCCGCAACGCGCTCGCGGCCGTCGGCGAGGATCGCGATCGCGTGATCCAGCTCGCGATGCTGGTGCCGCACGATGCCGGTCCCGAGCTGCGCTTCAACCTCGCGTGCGCGTACGCCGTCGCCGGGGAACGCACCGCGATGCTGCGTGCGGTGCGCACCGCGCTGATCGCCGGTGGCAGCCCTGCCGCGTTCACGCGCGATGCCGACTTCGATGCCTACCGCAATGACG
Source organism: Deltaproteobacteria bacterium (assembly GCA_013696695.1). Taxonomy (GTDB): domain Bacteria; phylum Myxococcota_A; class Polyangia; order Haliangiales; family Haliangiaceae; genus JABFXX01. Next base: position 5,912 of record JACCYD010000714.1, read on the forward strand.
AGGAGCTCCGCACGCTACTCGAGCGGGCGACCCCGCCGGAGATCTCGGTCGACGTTCGCCCGCACATGATCGTCGTCCGCAACGCGATCGACACCGTGATCGACACGCTGCGCGAGTACGGCGAGGTCGTGAAGCTCGAGCCGCCCGCGACGCTCGACAACATCCTCGCCGCCGAGCGATCACGCCGCATCCAGCTGCCGAACGACTACCGCGCCCTGCTGACGATCAGCGACGGCATGACGCTGTGGGACCACCAGTTCTTCGGCACGCTCGACTACCGCACCGACACCCTGCTCGCGAAGCGCGCACGGGAATATCTCGAATCCTCCGCGCGCTACGGTGCACATGGCATCGAGGACTGCGTGCCGCTCGCGAACTGGGGCCAGCCGAACGACTGGCTGCTCTATGATCCGTTCGGCCGCTATCGCGGCGGTGAGCCCGGGGTCGTGCTGATGCTCAACGCCGACGAGGTGCACCTCGATGGCGTCGCGCAGGCGCTCGAGCGGTTCGACGAGATCGCGCGCGACGTGCTCGGCACGAACTAATCGAGCGCGCGCTTCTTCTTCTTGCGCGGCGGCTGAATCCCCGGTTCTTCCGTGGGCGGGCGGCCGCGCGAGGGCACATCGCTGCCGTGCAGGATCCAGCCCTTGCTCCTGAAGAACCACATGATCCCGATCGCGACAGCCAGCATCAGACCGATCGCGAACGGATACCCGAAGAACCACTTGAGCTCGGGCATGTTGAGCGGGCTGACTTCGGGATCGAAGTTCATACCGTAGATGCCGGCGATGAAGGTCAGTGGCAGCATCACCGTCGACATCAGCGTCAGCGTCTTCATCACCTCGTTCATCCGGTTCGACTGCACCGAGAGATAAGCGTCGAGGCATGAAGTGACCAGATCGCGGTAGCTCTCGGAGATGTCCTGGATGCGGAGGAAGTGATCGTAGACGTCGCGATAGAACGGCAGCGCCTCCGGAGGGATCTCCTCGTACTCGCCACGCGATAGCTTGAGCAGCATCTCTCGCTGGTGGATCGAGGTGCGGCGGAGCTTCTGGAGCACGCGCTTGAACTCGAGGATCGTGGTCAGCACGCCCTTGCCGCGCGACGTGCCGGCCTTCTCGATGACATCGTTCTCGAGCTTGTCGATCTCGCTGTCGAGCTGATCGATGATCGGCAGATAGCGATCGACGGCGCGATCGAGCACGGCGTGCGCGAGCCACGGTGCACCCTTCTGCAACAGGCGCGGCGAGTGATCGAGCTCGGTGCCGATGTCGTCGGCGACCAGGCCATCGCGATCGTGCGTGATCAGCCAGTTCGGGCCGATCAGGATGTCGACCTCGACGAGATCGAGCCGGCTCTTCTGCGCCGAGCCGACGCCGTGGATGATGACGTAGAGGTAATTCGGGAAGTCGTCGATCTTCGGCGCGCTGCTCGGGCCCCAGATGTCCTCGATGGTCAGCGGGTGGATCTCGAGCTTGGTCAGCAGCTCGTCGGCTTCGGTGGTCTTGCGCTCGAGCTCGACCCACACATTCTTGCCGGCTTTGATCGCGGCGAGGATGTCGGCGCCCTCCGTGGAGACCACGATCGATTTGCCTTCCAGGATCCGCGCGAGCACGAGCGCATCCATACCACCTCACCGCACGGCGTAGGCGCCAGCCGGCATCCTGAGCACGTACGTCTTGCCGAACCCGGTGTCGAGATCCGTCGCGTCACCGATCACCACGCTGCCGTCCGCGCTCGCGCCGCTGACGTTGCTGAGGACCATGTTCGCGGGGAGCTCGATGCCCGCCGCAGCGACCACGTCACCGAGCGCGCGCGTGCCGGCATCGGCGCTCCACACGAAGGCGACCGGGATCGTGAAGAACGCACTACCGAGGCCACCGAAGATCAGCGAGCCGTCCGCCGACATCGCGTTCGGGAACATCGGATCGTTTGGCAGCACGACGTCGAGGCGCGGCAGCCGGACGAGGCCTGTGCCGACCGTCCACACGAAGCCGTCGAAGCCGAGCTGCCCCGCGACGGTGCGTCCATCGGCGTCGATCGAGAGCACCTCGCCGGGCTCGTCGAAGTTGTCGGGCACGAGCATGAAGCCGGTGCCATCGGCGCGCCACACCGTCGGGGAGCGATCGACGCCGCCGTTCTGCGCGAAGCCGGCGGCGATCCGGCCGTCGTCGGAGATCACCGTCGCGCGGTTGATCGGCGGGTTCTCGTTGAACGGCGTGCCGAGGATCTGGAGCCTGACGAAGCCGGTGGTCGCGGTCCACCGGAACGCATCCGGCGTGCAGCCATTCCACGCGAGCCCGACGACGACCTCGCCGTCGGAGCTGAGGTCGAACGCGCCGGCGACCTCGTCGATGCCGCATCCGACGGCATGCGGGCTCCCGAGATCCAGCCAGTCGGTCGCCGCGGTCCACCGCCCAGCTTGGGTCGGGGTGCCGTGTAGCGCGCTGAGCGCGCCCGCGTTCGAGACGCCGGTCGCGACGTTGCGCGTCGGATCGCCAATCGTGGTCACCGGCATGCTGTCGCCGGTGATCGTGTCGTGAAAGTGCGCGACCGCGCCGTCCTCGAGCGTGACGGATTCGAACACCGCGATCTTGCCGTCGGGGCTGAGGTCGATCGCGATCGGGAAGTCGAGGAACTGGATGCCGGGTGTCGGCGCGACCGGCGGCTCGATCGGCGGCTCGATCGGCGGCTCGATCGGCGGCTCGACGTTGTCGCCACACGCCGCGAGAGGAATCGCGAACAGGAACACGAGGTGCTTCATGGCGCCACCGTAACGACCGCGTCAACGATCGTCTTGACAGCACGCGCCGCGGGCTTGGCAGTTCGCGACAAACCGACAGATAGTGGGCTGTGGGGCGCGATCAGAAGAGCAAGCGCAGCGTGGTGCGCGCTGGCGTGTCCGCGACGCTGCGCGATTACCTGCAGCGCTATCCGGACATCCAGCTCGATCGCCTCACGCGATCGGCCGGGCTCGATCCGACGCAGCTCGGTAACCCCGACGCGTTCTTCGATCAGCAGCACTGGTTCCTGCTCGTCGAGGCAGCCGCGCGCGAGACCGGCGATGGCTACCTCGCGATCGGCTTCGTCGAGCAGATGCCGTGGAAAGACTTCGGCGTGCTCGGCTACGTCGCTCGCAACTCGGCGACCGTCGGCGACGCACTTGTCAACATGGCGCGCTATTTCGCTGTCCAGCAGACGGGTGGGCAACTCGCCCTCGAGCCAGGTTGGCGCGAGGTGACCTATCAGTACACCGTCGAGGATCCGCGGATCGTCGAGCACGGCCAGATCACCGAGGGCCTGTTCGCGCTGATCGTCAGGTTGATCCGCGAATCGCTCGGGGAAGCCGCGTGGAAGCCGCGCGCGATCGCGTTTCGTCACGATGGGCCGACCGACCTGCAGCGTCACGCGCGGTACTTCGGCAGCGAGCCGCGGTACCGCCAGCGCGCGAACAAGCTGACGCTCGCCACCGCCGATCTCGAGCGCCGGTTCGTCAGCGCGGATCTCGACCTGCTGCCGCACCTCGTCGCGCACGCCACCGCCAGCATCGCAGCGATGCCGAAGTCCGGCGATGACGTGCATCGCGCCGTGATCGCGGCGCTCGGTGCCGGCGATCCGACGATCGAGCGGGTCGCCTCGACACTCGGTCAAAGCGCGCGCAGACTGCAGCGCAAGCTCAAGGCCGAGGACCGATCGTTCAAGGAGGTCGTCGATGACACGCGCCTCGATCTCGCGAAGCGCTACCTCGCCGATGCGGCGCTGTCGTTGACCGAGACCGCGTTCCTGCTCGGCTACTCCGATCTCAGCGCGTTCTCGCGCGCGTTCCGGAGGTGGACCGACGTCAGCCCGCTCGAGTTCCGCTCGCGGGCGAATGAACGAGCTAGCCGAACTGCACCGAACGCCGGGTCATCGCCCCGCCCCACCAGAACCCGGTGATCGGGAACTCGATCGTCGCGTCGGGCGCGGCGCCCGCGGAAAACATCACCGGCACGAAGTGCTCGTGCGTCGGTAGCGATTCCTGCACGCCCGGCGCCTTCGCGCGGTAGTCGAGCAGTGCATCGTGATCGCGCCGCGATAGCGCGTCGGCGGTCCAGCTGTCGAAGTCGCTCGCCCACGCCGGGGTGTCGCGCAGCGACAGCGCGCGCAGGTTGTGAGTGATGAAGCCGCTCCCGACGAGCAACACGCCCTCGTCGCGCAGTGGTGCGAGCGCTTTGCCCATCGCGAAGATCTCGGCCGGGTTCATGCTCGGCAGCGAGACTTGCAACACCGGGAGGTCGGCCGCCGGGTACATGCACATCAACGGGATGTACGTGCCATGGTCGAGACCGCGCTCGGGATCATCGACATGAGCGATGTTCGCGGCGGTGAGGAGCTGGCGCACGCGCGCGGCGACATCGGGCGCTCCGGGCGCCGGGTACTGCAGCTTGTAGAACTTGTCGGGAAACCCGTAGAAGTCGTAGATCAGCGGCAGCGGTCGCGTCGCTCCGATCGAGACCGGGTGCGCCTCCC
>JACCYD010000753.1 GCA_013696695.1 Deltaproteobacteria bacterium
GACGCTCGCCGGTACGCAGGCCACGATCCGCGCGGCGGATCTGATCGATGACGACGGCGTCGACGAGCTGATCGTCACCGTCGATGGTGGTCGCCGCGTGCACGTGTTCCCGGTGACCTCCGGGGCCTCGGACTGCGAGATCGGCGACGAGATCCTGACCGACGCCCTCGCCACGTGCTCCGACGTCGCGAACGCTGGCGATCACCTGATCGCGCTGTGCGATGCCGGCATTCGCCGCGCCGGCGTGTTCCGGATCAACGCCGACGGCACGCGCGAGGAGACTCCGCTGATCACGCTCGACGGGGCTGGCCTCGAGCTCGTCGTCGGCGAGTTCGATGGCGATGGTGTGCGCGACCTCGCGGTCAAGCTCGGTCGCGCTGCCGAGGTCAGCGTGCAGTTTCTCAAGCAGTGTCCCGCGCACGACGTGCGCAGCTGCCAATAGGCGAGCTCTCTGGACATCGAGCTCTACCCAGCGAGCTAGAACAGTGGCGTCGGCGTGCCGTCGTCCGTCGGCGGCTCGTCCGTCGGCGGCGTCTCGCCATCGTCATCACCGTCATCACCGTCATCACCGTCATCACCGTCATCTCCGTCGCCATCCGCGCAGGCGCCGATCGTGTCGCCGTGGTGCGAGGTGTGCGTGTCGACCGCGTTCTTCGACACGCAGATCGTGTGCGCGTTGGCCGGATTCCCCGGCGGGATATGGCAGATCAGCTCCTTCTTCGGGTTCTCGCAGAGCTGCTCGCCATTGGGCCCTGTGACCGCGCTCTCTTCCGTCCCGGTCATGTAGAGGGTGTCGTCGGACGTGCTCGCGACACACGCGACCACGAGACCACCAAACACAACGCTCAAGAACACGTTTGAAATGCGCATCGAATCCTCCAGGGGGTGATGTCTCTCTAGTGAGGACACGTGCGCTCGTGGTCGCAGGAAAACCGCCTGGGACCTTTGTCGCCGGTCGGGGGCGCTGGCCCCAGGTCAGGAGTCTCCATCAACGCCGAACCATGCGGATCCTCGGGCTTGCACATCGAGCGGTCCTGGCTATTCTCCGCCCCACGTATGGGCTCCCCGGGAAAACGCGGTCTTGCGGCGGTTGCGACGACGGTCAGCTTCGACAAGTTCTGGACCTGGCTCGCGGGTCACGCGAACTGCATCCTGCGCGCGGGGACTCCCGAGGTCGTGTTGATCGATCACGAGGACTTCCACTGGACGCTGATCACCGAGGACGAGCGCACGCTCGTCGTCCAGCTCGCGCGCGCCAAGGATCTCGTCGGCGAGCTCCTCGTGTTCCCGGCCGAGATCGCCTACGTCCAGGTCGAGCCCGGCGATGCCGAAGGCGAATGGCTGTTCGAGTGCGTGGTCGAATCGGAGAAGGCGCGCGAGGTCGCGTACCACTTCGTGATGGCGCACGAGTACGAAGACGTCGAGCACCGTCGCGAAGAGAAGTGGACGCACTAAGAGAGGCAGTTCCTCATCGCCGCGTCCCGCTCGAGGTAGCCGTCGAGGTCGTGGTTGTAGATCTGAGGGTTGCGCGCCGGATTCGCGAGCCATTCGGCGACCGCGCGGTCGAGCGCACGAAACATCCGCTCCTCGCCCATGCTGCTGACGCGTAGCATCGCGGCTTCGATCAGCGACGCGTGAACCTTCGCCTGCGGGGCGCGTGCGGCGATCGCGATCGCGATCGTCTGCGGCAGCTCGTCGAACCGCAGCTGGGGCAGCTCGATCGCGCGCGGCACCAGGCGCGCGATCAACTCCTTCTCCATGTACTTGAAGCTATCGGTGCAGCGCGCGACCGACACGATCCGGATATCGGTCTCGAGCCACTGCAACAGCTCGGGCTGGTCGGGCAGGGTGAGCGGCCGATCGAGAACGATGATCATCGTGCGCGGCGATCGCGCGCGATCGATCGTGCGTTCGAGGGGCAACCCGGTCATCACGTCGAGCTCGCAGACGATGCGTTCGCCGCCCACGCGATCGGCATAGCTGTGCGCGAGCTCGCGGCCGAGGGCCAACGAACCGAGCAGCCCGATGTGGTCCTCGGCGAGGGCCGCGTCGTCGAGCATGCGGCACGACGCGGCGAGCGAGCCCGCGACCACCGCCTTGCCACGGCGCGCCGGGGTCACGCCGTGGTAGTCGCGAACGTCGGACACCGCGATACAGATCGTGTGGCCGATCCGGACGACCGCGGGTAACCGGATCGCGATCCCGGCACCGATCAAATGTTCACCGTCGACGAACGTGCCGTTGCGTCCGCCGAGGTCGTGGATCACGACCCGCCCGTCGGTCACCGTCAACCGCACGTGCCGGCGGCTCATCCCGGTATCAGCGGCGTCCAGGTTGTCGCGCCCGAGCGTCACGCCCGCCGGCGGGATCGCCAGCACGTCGTACCGGGGCTGTTCGCCGCTCCACACGACCACCACCCCAGGTTGTGACCCCACCCCTCGACGGTAACGCGTCGACGACAGGACGGCGAGCCCGAAGGTCGACTCCGGGATCCAACGATCACGCCGTGCTAGGCTCGATTTCGCTCATGGCCAGTCGAGATTCGATGGATGCGTCCCAGCTGATCGGGCGCCTCGTCGACGACCGCTACAAGATCCTCGAGGGCATGGCCTCCGGATCGATGGGCGCGGTCTACAAGGCCGAGCGCGTCCCGGTCGGCAAGCTAGTCGCGATCAAGTTTCTCCACGCCGCGTTCGCGAACGACTCCGAGTTTCTGACCCGGTTCGAGCGCGAGACCCGGGTGATGAGCAAGCTCGCGCATCCGAACTGCGTGTCGGTCGTCGACTTCGGCGTCTACGAGGGGGCGCCGTATCTGGTGATGGATTACGTCGCCGGCAAGACGCTGCGCTCGGTGATCGACGACGCGCCGCTCGGTCCGATGCGCGCTCTCGGCCTGGTCCGTCAGATCGTCTCGGGGCTCGCGCACGCGCACGCGCAAGGCGTCGTCCATCGCGACATCAAGCCCGCGAACATCATGATCAGCGAGGAGATCGGAACCGGCGAGCACGCGCGGATCCTCGATTTCGGCCTCGCGCGTCTTCGCGGTGCGGTCGGCCGCGATGCCACGCAACACAACATGGTGGTCGGCACGCCGAACTACATGGCGCCGGAGCAGACGGTTGGCGGCGGCACGATCGACGCGCGCACCGACATCTACGCGCTCGGTGTCGTGTTGTTCGAGATGATCGCCGGCGAGCGGCCATTCCAGGCCGAGGACACGCTCGCGCTACTCGGCATGCATCGCGCCGCGCCGATCCCGAAGCTCGCCGATCGCCTCGATCGCACGATCGTGCTGCCGAACGGCGTGCAGCTCCTGATCGAGAAGGCGATGGCAAAGGCGCCCGACGATCGATTCCAGACCGCGATCGAGCTCGCCGAAGCGATCGATGGGGTCACGGGTGCGAAGACGCTGCCCGATCCGAAGGGCGAGGTGCTCCACCGCAAGCGTGCGGCGACGCCGTTCGGCGGCAGCGCCGTCCACGAGGATACCGCCGTCGCGTCGACGATCGTCGATACGAAGACGGCCAAGACGGCCAAGGTGCCGCCGAAGAAGAGCAACACGCTCGCAGGCATCGTGTTCGCGCTGATCGTGCTCGCCGGTGGGGCCGCGACCGCGTGGTACCTGTTCGACCGCGGCACGAAGAAGACGACGCCGGATACCGCGGTCGCCCAGCTCGCAGATGCGGCTGGCGGATCGAATGGATCCAACGCGAACGGATCGGGATCCGGATCGGGATCGGCGACGTCGTCGGGATTCGCGATCGAAGTCGGCTCGGGGTCGGGCTCGGGCTCGGACTCGGCGTCCGCGGGCGCGGGCTCGGGCTCGGCGATCGCGGGCTCCGGC
>JACCYD010000769.1 GCA_013696695.1 Deltaproteobacteria bacterium
GCGTACGACACGAGTGCGCGGTATTTGGACGCCGGTGCGCTCGCCGCGGAGCTCCGCCGATTCCTCACCGGCCAGCTGGTCGCCTCGCACGAATACTCGGCGGTCGCGCGCGCGATCCGGTTCATCAAGCGTCATCGCGCCGCGGTTGCCGTGACGGTGATCGCCGCGGCCGTGCTCGGGGTCGTCGCGTACGTGTCGGTGACGCGCATCGTCCGCGAGCGCAACGACGCCGACGAAGCGCGCGAGCAAGCGCTGGTCGAGAAGCAAGCGGCGGAGCACGCGCGCGCCAACGAGGCGAAGCGCGCCGACGAAGCGCTGCTGTCCCAAGCGGCTGCCTTGATCGCCACCGATCCGACCAAGGCCGTCGGACTCCTTCACGAGCTGCCTGCCACGGCCGCGAGCTGGCAGAAGGCGCGCGGCGTGCTCGCCGATGCGCGCGCTCGCGGTGTGCCGTGGGTGTTTCCCGCGTCGGGCTTCACCAGCGGGCTCGCGGTGACGCGCGATGGCAGCGTCGCGTTCTCGGCGGGGAGCGACGGCATCGTGCGCCGCCACGATCTCGGCGGCCGCACCACCAAGCAGCTCCACCGCACCACCGGCAACACCCTGCTCGCGCTTGCCGGCGATGACGAGCTGCTCGCGATCGCCGGAACCACGCCCGCGTTGTTCTGGATCTTCCTCGAGACCGGCGCGGTCGATGCCATCCCGCTCGCACGCCCGATCGAGCACCTGACCACCGCCGGGACGGCTGCGGTGTTTCATGATGGCCGCGCACTGTGGGTGCTGCGGCACGGCGAGTCGGTACCGACGAACATCGAGCTCGCGGCGACCAAGGTGTTCGGGCTCGTCGCGTCTCCCGACGGCAAGTACGTGGTGGTCAACGCGCAGCCGGAGACCGTCGTCATCGAGCTCGCGACCGCGCGCACCGTCGTCAGACGCCCGTCGCGCAGCATGGAGCCGGCGTGGTCGCGCGATGGCAAGCGCCTCGCGGTCGCGAGCCTGCAAGGTCTCGACGAGATCGATCTCTCCGGCGCTGCGCCGGTGACTCGAGCGATCGCGGCGCCACAACCCGCGGCTCCTGCCGCGAAGATGACCGTGCAAGCCGCCGCGTACGCCGGCGACGACCTCTACTTCACGACGGCCGCTCAGACCTCGTATCGCTACAGCCCGCGCGACGGCGTCGTGCAGCTCGGTTTGCCGACGGCGATCTACTCGTCGGCAACCTCGACCCGCGACGCAGCCGTGTTCGTGGCGATGAGCGGCATGGTCACCGTCTCGGGCCGCGGCGGCTCGGTCGCGATTCGCGGCCCGGTGCCACGGATGTTTCGCGCGACCGCGAATGCGCGCGCGACGCGGTTCGTCGTTGCCGTGCACGATCATCTGCTGCTCTACGACGCTGCCGATCTGCTTCCGCGCATGATCGACACGCCGCTCGCGAACACCACGTTCCACGGCTTCGCTGGCTCGCATTTCCTGATGGCCTACATGCAGGAAGACTGGTTGCTGTTCGATGCCGCCACCGGCGTGGGGAGATCGCTCGGTAGGCTCGAGTTCGGCACCGTGATCGATGCGCCCGCCGACGGCTCGTACGTGATCGCCCGCGCGCGTGGCTCGCGCGAGCCGCTGGTGTTGCGTCCCGACCATCCGCCGATGGGGCTCACCGATGCGCGTGATGCGGTGGCGCTCGCACCGAACAAGATCGCGCTAACGCTGGAGCACGAGATCGCGATCCTCGAGCTAGGAGCGAACCGGCGATCGACGGTGTGGTCGACCCCCGAATCGATCCGCGGCATCGCGACGTCGGGTTCGTTCGTCGTCGCATTCGCGAAGACCATGATGTGGCGGCGGGACGATCGCACCGGTACCGCGACGACGGTCGAGTGGACCGCCACGCCGGGTGCGCTCGACGTGTCACCCACCGGTGACGTCTGGATCGCCGCCGACACGGCGGTGTGGAAGTGGGCGGCGAACGGCACGCTCGGTCGCGTCCAGACGCTCGCGCGTCCGATCCGCAGGCTGACCTACGTCGATGGCATCGGCTGCGTCGCGATCGACGATCGCCGCTCCGCGACGCTGATCACCGAGGGCAGCCCGCCACGCGCCGCGCTGCCTACCGATTACGAGATCGCGGCGCTCGCCGACGAGGCGCCGCTGATCGCCGCGTTGACGCACGATCGCCAGCTCGTGCTCTACGATCTCGCGGCGCGCCATCTGTGGCAGCTCGGCACCGGCGAGAGCACGGTCGAGATCTCCCGCGACGGCCGGCACGTCGCGACGTACGCGAACGGCCAGGTCGCGATCCACTCCGTCGAGCTCCCTGCGACTCGCGTTGACTACCAGCGCTGGCTCGACGCCACGACGAATCTCCGCGTTGCCGTCGATGGTGCGAACGAGCTGGTCTGGCCGAAGCGTTGACTACTTGATCGGCGCGTTCTGGAGCCGCGCCTCGTGCACCTTCACGGCGTACTCGCGCAGCGGTGGATTCGCGTCGTCGCGCGTGCGCACGCGAACGATCGAGCCCGGTGCCTCGACGACACCGGCAGCCATCGTCCACCCCGGCGGCACCTGCGGATCGCTCCAGAAGTACAGCCACCGCGCATCGCGCGGCGCGAGGTTCAAGCAGCCGTGCGAGCGCTTGGTGCCGAACTGGTCGTGCCAGTACGCGGTGTGCAGCGCGAGATCGTGCTCCGAGCTGAAGAACTGCGTCCACGGCACGGTGGCCACCGAATATGGATCCTCGCCGTTGAGGCCCTTCATGTCGGCCTCCGATTCCTTGAGCCACATGCGGTAGATGCCCGGCAGCGTCG
>JACCYD010000777.1 GCA_013696695.1 Deltaproteobacteria bacterium
TCGTCAAGGTCAAGGCCGTCGCCGACGCCGAGCACTCGCGTGCGATGGTGGCGAAGGAAGCCGAGATCGACAAGGAGCGGAAGTCGACGCAGGCCGAGCACGCGAAGATCGTCAAGGATCTGTCGGCCGACCGCGACGAGATGCAGCGCGGCCTGTCCGCCGCGCGCGACACGATCAAGCGCAGCGAGAACGAGCTCGCGGCGGCCGTGCAGACGATCGCGGATCGCAACGCGGAGCTGCGTTCGCATGCAGCGGCGATCGCGGAGCGCGACACCCGCATCGCGGAGCTCCGCAAGGAGATCGACGGGCTCGAGACGGAGAATGCGTCGTATCAAGATCAAGTCCTACGCGCCTATCAGAAGATCAAGTCCGACGAGGCGACGCGCGCGCGTGCGCAGAAGGCATTGGCGATCGCCCTGACGGTACTCGACGACGATTCGAAACCAAAGGCCGACGCCTGAACGGTAGGCCGGAGATCGGCCACGCAAGGTTCCGACTCTGTGCCCCTGTGCCTCTGTGTTGGATTTCGATCGGAGATCAACACAGAGACATGGCCTTGCCCCGATTCCGTGGACACGGTTTTAGCGCCAGGCGTCGAACCTTCACGATCCCTCGGGGGGTCTGGATCCATCTCTGCGCCGCTGTGCCTCTGTGTTGATCTCCGGATCGGAAACATCAACACAGAGGCGCAGAGCCACAGAGGTTCGGGCATCAATCCTTCTGTTCTGATCACTCGGTGACGTATCGTCGGTCGATGGGTCGCTGGGCACTTCCACTCGCGATCCTTGCCGTGTCGACCGGCGCGCCGTTCGCGCGATGGGCCGCCCCTGCCCCCTCGATCGCGATCGCCGCGCTGCGCGTGAGCATGGCTGCCCTGCTGCTGTTCGCCGCCGGCTGGCGGGAGATCGGAGAACTGAGGCGTGTCGCGCCACGCGACCGCGGTTTGATCGTGTTGTCCGGCGTGCTGCTCGGGGTGCACTTCGGATCGTGGATCGCGTCGCTGTCGTTCACGTCGACGGCGGCGAGCGTGGCGCTGGTGTGCACGAATCCGATCTTCGCGGCGCTGTTCGGTCGCATCTTCCTCGGCGATCGCGTGGCGCGACGCGAGGTCATCGGGATCGCGATCGCGGGCGCGGGCTGTGCGGTCCTCGCCGGTGGTGACTGGAGCGCGGGCGGCGACGCCCTGATCGGCGATGGCCTGGCGCTCGTCGGCGCCGCGAGCGCAGCGGCCTACCTGGTGGTCGGGCGCAAGCTGCGCACCAGCGTGCCGCTGTTGCCATACCTCGGGTGCGTCAATGCGATCGCCGGGCTCGGGCTCGCCGCGACGGCGATCGCGCTCGGCGCGGATCTGACCACCCTGCCCGCGCACAGCTACCTCGCCTGTGCCGGGTCGGCGCTGGTGGCGTCGTTCGTCGGGCACAGCTTGCTCAACGCCGCGGTGCGAACGACCCCGACCCACCTCGTGGCGCTCGCAGTGCTCGGCGAGCCGCTCGCGAGCTCGCTGATCACGTGGGTGGCATTCGGAGAGCAGCCGCCGCTCTATGCCGCGGCCGGCGGCGCCATCATCGTCGGCGGTATCGCGATCGGCTTCGTCCGCCGCGCCAGAACGTGATGATCAGAGCGTGATCGGGGCGACGGCATCGACGTCGCGGATCTTCGGGATGACATCGATCATCACGATCGCGATCAGCCGGTCGCCATCGGCCGAAACGCGCTTGTCGACCCGCGTGACGACCGCCGATGCGAAGTCCGTGGACACGGTGATCCAGCGCTGCGCGGCGATGCCCACCGGGCGTGCAAACGCGATCGCGCCGAAGGCGCCGCCGACGGTGAGCGCGAACGTGTAGCCGATTGGGAGGCCGACGATCAGGGCGGCGAGACCGATCGCCGCGATCGTCAGCGTGAGGACGGCGCGACCGACGAGGAAGCTCGTCCCACAGCGCTCGTGATACGCGAGCGTGTGCTCGCCGAACCGGATGCGCGAGATCGCGTCGGAGGCCGCATCGCGCACCATCGCCTCGAGGTTCTCGTACGACGTGCCGTCGTGCTCGAAGTCGAGCGTGAACAGGCCGTGCGTGGTCTGGCCGCTGCGCGCTTCGAGCCCCCGCTCGGCGAGGACCTTGGCAGTGGCGTGCTCGATTCCGTGGATGACGCGCGTCTGGTGGTAGCCCGCGACGTCGCGCAGCTCGCCCGACGTCGCCGCGAACCACGCGACCGCAGCGACCGCGATCAGCTGCGCGACGACGAGCAGGGGCGCGAGGTACGGGAAGCCGTCGGGATCGAGGAGCGCGAACAACGCCTGGATGACGAGGAACGCCGCGCCGCTCAGCTTCATCAACTCGAACGTCGGGCGCTTCGCCGATGGTTGCTGGTCGGGACCGAGCGGCCCGGAGATGAAGTCGAGATCGCCGGCGCAGTTCGGACATGCATCGTCGGGAAGGCGCTTGTTGGCGAGCAGGTCACAAGTGGTGCACGTGTGCACGCTGTAGCGGCCGTCGATCCAATCGACCTCCCCGCCGCAGCGCGGACACCACGTGTAGTCGACGCCGTCGCGCAGCGTGATCCTGCAGACCCGACACGCGAACGTGTAGGGGCGACCGCGCGGGCGCAGCCGGCGACCACCAGGCATCACTGCCCTCCGTTCAATGCGTGCGACGTCGGCGAAGCAACATGGCCAGACCCAGCCCCCAGCCTACCAAGTGTCCGCCCGATGTCGAAGCGCCGCAGCCGCAGCCTGCCGGATTGGTGGGGTCGTCGGCGAGGCCGGCGTCGCCCGTGCCCGAGCCATTGCCGGGGCCGGCATCGTCGGGCGATCCACCGGGACCGCCGGGGCCCGCGTCGTCGCCGGGCGGCGCC
>JACCYD010000782.1 GCA_013696695.1 Deltaproteobacteria bacterium
GGTGCCGTCGGGGATCTGGTAGTGGCCGATGATGTGCTGGCGGTCGAGCGGCACCGACCACCGCGTCCGGATGTCCTCGACGAGCGCGCGGCTGGCGGCGTAGAGCTCGGTCGAGTAGCCGTTCGGATCGGCCGCGACACCGACGTGCTCGATGCCGATCGAGGTCGCGTTGTAGAAGAAGTTCCCGCCGTGCCACGTGGTGTCGGTCTCGGGACGGAACTGGCCGATGCGCGAGCCGTCGGCGTCGTTGATGTAGTGCACCGACTTGCCGGGGTCGTGCTGCAGCGTCGCCACGGAGGCGTTCCAGTTCCCCTCGGTGTCGTGGATCAGGATCTTGTCGACCGAGTCGTTGCCGTACGGTCGACCGATCGTGCACTTGTCGTCGCAACTGGTCCAGATCCACTCGGCCGCCGGGTAGTCGGAGATGCCGTTGGCGTGCGAAGTGGTCGGCTCCTCCACGAGATCGTGGTGGGCGAGCATCACGCGCTCGCCATCGCGCGCGGCAAACTCGCCCCCGGTGCGCAGGATCGAGAACACGCGGCTGGCGTAGGCACGCGCCTCGGCGTCGGCCATCCCGGAAAGCTCCTCGAGCGCAGGACGCCAGCTCGCCAGATCATCGGTCGTATTGTTTCGAGCGCCGAGATGAGCGAGCACGTGTGCGCCGGCGCGGGTGCCGAGCTTGGTGTCGACACGCAGCGCGTACTCGTTGGTACCGAGCAGCGAAGCGCCGAGCGCGAGCGTGTCGAGCCGGCCGTGCCGGAGCTCGAGCATGCCGGCGACTGGAACATGATCGTGGTCCTCCACGTTGCGCCACGCGGGACGCTTCAGGCCACGCTCCTCGATCGCGATCGCGATCATCAGATCGGCTGGAACATTCGCCTCGGCAGCGGCCGCTTCGAGCTCGTGCTGCACGGTCGCGACGGGTAACTCCGCGTCCGTGGCCGCCGTGCACGCACCCATGGCCATGACCACCGCGATCCGCAGGTCCCTCATAGCGCGAGCCGTGGTGCATCGCGTGCGCCACCCGCGCATCACGCTGCGCGAACCGTGCGAACGGTTGACGCGGTGAGCTGCGGACGATCGTGTGCGGACAACAGGTCACGCTGACCACCGTTCGAGCAACTCACCGTGGGCAGTCGGCCGTGTGTGATCACACCTCACGCGTGATTTCACAAAGGTCGACGCGGCGAACGGCTTGCACACGAACCTTTGCAGTGTTCAAAGCGTTCACCGTCTCGCTGATGTTGATGGCTGTTCAATCCGCACACGCGACGGAGGCCGGCATCGACGCGGGCTGGGTCGTTGCGAATGGCGAGCCCGTCGATCGCGTCGCGGTGATCGATACGCTTGGAGTCCGCTGGGTGCGAGTCAATTTCCGGCTCGACGCGTGGGCCAGCCCAGCCGATCCGACCCCGCATGGGACCGAGGGCATGACCTGGTTCGCCGCGTACGATCGCGCGATCGATGCCTTCATCGCCCGCGGCTATCAGGTGTACGGCCTGATCAACGACGAGGCCGTCGCAACCGATCATCCGCACGGCAGCGCGCCCTGGATCGCCGACTACGTCGCGAATGCGACGCAGATCATCGATCACTTCAAGGATCGCGTCCGCGTCTACGAGATCATCAACGAGCCCAATGACTGGGCCGGTGGTTCCTCGTCACGCGTGTCGCCGCGCGCGTTCGCGAGCATCCTGCAGGACACCTACTTGGCCGTGAAGCGCGACCACGCCGATGATCGCTGCTGGCAGGTCGACCTGGTGTCGGGCGCGTTGTTCTCGTTTGACGACAACAGCAGCGACGACTACCTGGCGCAGGTCTACGCGATCGGTCGCACCGAGCTCGCATGGGACTACACGCGTGAGGTGACGGGTAGCTTCCCGCTCGACGGCATCGGCTATCACATCTACGCCGCACAGGGCTCCGACTCGCCGGTCTCCGATGTCGGCGCCTCGATGCGGGCGAACCTGGCGGCGATTCGCAGCGTGGTTGCCGCGAACGATGTCTCGAAGCCCCTCTACGTCAGCGAATGGGGATTTCGTGCTGATGCAGTGGGTGATCAGGGCCAGGCAGATCGGCTCGAGGCGGGCTTCGACGCGCTTCACGCCGAGGGCGACGTCGCGCTCGGTCTGTACTTCTCGCTCCAGGACTTTCCCGATAATCCGTGGGGCGTGTTCGACGACGCGATGAATCGGCGACCGAGCGCGGATCGGCTCGCCGAGGTGGGTGCCGTGCTCGGTCCTCCACGAGGTGCTGCGGTCATCGAGGTCGCGACGTCTTCGATCGAAGCGGGCCAGCTTGGAGAGATCACCGTCACCCTCGAGAACCGCGGCACGGGACCGTGGAGCAGTGACGTCCGACTCGGCGCCGCGACCGGCTGCCCGGATGCCGCCGGGCTCAACGAGCTATCGTGGGAGCCGGACGCCGGTTACGCGAACGGGATCGCCGACGCGCGCGTGTTCCTCGATCGCGAGGTCGCGCCCGGTGAAGTGATCGAGGTTCGCGTTCCGGTTCGCGCTCCGAGCCAGGCCGGCACGTACGCGTTTGCCGCGCGCATGGTGCAGGAAGGTGTCGAGTGGTTTGGCGCGACCGCGAAGGCGACGATCGATGTCACAAACTCCCGCGAGC
>JACCYD010000818.1 GCA_013696695.1 Deltaproteobacteria bacterium
CCCCACGACCAGCGCCGGCGCGCCGCGATCGGCGTGCTCGGTGCGCTACGCGATGTCGAGGCCGTGCCCGGCTTGCTGCAGATCCTCGAGGACACCGCCCGCGATACTGACAAGCTTCACCTTCGCATCGACACGGCGAGAGCGCTGGGCGAGATTGCGGATCCTGCTGCGATCGGTGGGCTGTCGAAGATGATCTCGTCCAAGGGCGACAACCACGACCAGGCACGCCCGGTGGCGGCCACCGCGCTCGCCGCCTGCCTGGTGACGAAGCCGCAGGATGTCGATGACGCCGTCCTCGCCAGCTTGCTCGCCATGATTCGCGATCGTGACGATGCGACGCTCACAGCGCACGCGCATGTCGCGTTCGGGCTGATCGCGCGCCAGTTGCCGGCGACACGTCGCGACGTGGCTCGGCGGCAGCTCGAGAACACGCCCCACACGCACGTCGATCCATCGGATCACGCTTCGGCACTCGCGCGGCAGGTCGCCCTCGCACTGGCGCGCGGCGACGCGAGCGATCCGGCGACGCTGGCAACCGTACGACCGCTCATGCAGGCGGCGCTCTCGCACGTCGGTACCGACCACGACGAGACGGTTCGCGAGCTTCGCATCACACTCGCCGCCGCCGAGGCGGTGTCGGAGGCGGTCGATTCGAAGGACGTACTCTGGCTGACCCGGTTCTCCGAGGACGACATTCGCGGCCGCGCCCACGCGCTGCTCGATCGTCTCGGCAAGAAGGTGCCGTTCGCGGCGGTGTTCGATCGCCGTTCGGTCGCCGCACTCGACGATGCCGAGCTGACGCGCTGGATCGCCGAGCCCCATCTCGTGGGTCACGCCGTGCTGGTCGGTGAAGCCGCGCGTCGCCGGCTAGTGATCTCGCGCCCTGCGATCACGCGCGTCGTCCACGACGTGATCGAGCGCGCGCCGGCGGGTCATCGCAGCTTGCTCGATCCGGATATGGAGCTGCTCGCCGCGGCGGTCGACTTCCTGCGTCAGGGCCGACTCGAGGACGCGACGATCGCCGTGTTCGAGCGCTTGCTTCGCCACTCGAATCCGAACGTGAAGTGGCGCCTCCTCGAGATCGCCCCGGAGGATTCGCGCCTGCTCGGTGGCATGTTCCACGTGCTCTCCGAGGGTTGGGGCTGGCAGGCCACCGCCGCCGCCCAGTGGCTCGTGCGCTTCGAGAGTCACGAGGCGTTCGAGGCCGCTCGCGCCGAAGCGGGCGTCACCTGGAAGCACTACGAAGTCGAGGACGACGAAGAAGAAGCTGCCGAGGACGACGAGGACGTCGTCAACTGATCACTTCGCCGAACCGGAACCCGAACCGGCTTCCGGCAGCTTGAGCGCTTCGTTGACCTTGACCTGCGCGGCGGCGAGGAGCTTCTTCGACTCCGCATCGATCAGATCCGTCAGCTGCTTCTCGAGCTCGGTGGAGACCTCCTCGAACAGCTTCGCCGGCTTGTCCTTGAGGTCGGCGAGGAACCCCGTGGCGCCCAGGAACAGCCCCTTGGCCTTGTCGCACAGCGCCTTGGCGTCGGCGCCGCCGGTGCGCTTCACGATCATGCAACTGGCGATGATGATGTCGCCGACATTATCGAGCTCCGCGAGCAGCGGCGCGAGCGCGTTCTTGAGCGTGTTCACGACCTGATTCGCGAGCGGCTCGAGCGTCGACTTGAGCTGGCTCGACACCAGCGTGCGCACCTCTTCGATCCGCTTCGCGTTCTCGGTGTCCTTCATCAGGCGATCGAGCTCGCCCTTGAGGTTGCCGAGCCGGCCCGAGGCCTCGCCGAGGCCGGCCTTGAACGTGCGCAGCGTCTTCACCGCGTTGTCGAGCAGAGCGACGACCTCGTCGACCTTCTTGAGATCGGCCGACGACTCGGTGAGCGTCTTCCACTCCTCGAGCTTGCGGAACGCACCGAGCAGCTCGATCGGCGCCGAGACGATATCGATCTTGTCGAGCAACTTCGACATGTCGTCGAGCCGCGTCTGCTGCTTGACGACCACATCGATCTTCTCCGCCGTGATCACGGCGACGCACTTGCCGTCCTGAATCGCGTTGCCGGCAGGGCAGCTCATCGGCTTCTCGGGCGGCACCTCGACCGTGGCGGAGCCGCTCGGGCTGGTGGCGCTGCCGGTGCCACCGCCGCCGGAATCCTTCTTGGTGCCGCAGGACACGGCCAACGCGGCCACCAACACGAGCAAACGAGCAGGCCAAGTTGTGCGCATGGGGCGGAACGTAGTACGAGCCGGACGAGGGCGCCAGAGCGCGGCCGTCTGAGCATGAAGCAGCTCGAACCCGAGAAGGACTACACCGTCGAGCTCGGCCTCGACGAGCCTGACGACGCCACCGCGATCGCCGCGCGGCTCGCTCGCGACCTCGGCACCACGCCGTCCGCGATGCCACCGCTCGAGGTCCGCAAGCGATCGATCGACGCGCGTCACGGTCGCGTGCGGTTTCACGTCGTGGTCGGCGCGGTCACCAGCGGCGAGCTCGGCGGCGCGCCGGTTCGCGACGTCACCGGTGAGCCCGTGATCGTGGTTGGCGGCGGGCCGGCTGGGTTGTTCTGCGCGTACGAGCTCGCGCGCGCGGGCATCCGCTCGATCGTCATCGATCGCGGCAAGCCGGTCCAGGCGCGGCGCCGCGACCTCAAGGGCCTCACGCAGCACGGCCGCGTCGATCCCGATTCGAACTATTGCTTCGGCGAGGGCGGGGCGGGCACGTACTCCGACGGCAAGCTCTACACGCGCTCTCACAAGCGCGGCGATATCCGCGACGTCATCGAGATCCTCGCGGTGTACGGCGCACCCCACGAGATCCTCGTCGACGCGCGCCCGCACATCGGCTCGAACAAGCTGCCGAAGGTGATCACCGCGATCCGCGAGCGGCTCGAGAAGGCCGGTTGCGAGTTCAGGTTCGGCGCACGCGTCACCGAGCTCGTCGTGCGTGATGGCAAGGCGATCGGCGTCCGCCTCGGCGGCGGCGAGCTACTCGGCCGCGCCGTCGTGCTCGCCACCGGCCACTCGGCGCGCGACGTTCACGATCTCCTCCAGCACGCCGGCGTCCGCCTCGAGGCCAAGCCGTTCGCGATGGGCGTGCGTATCGAGCACCCGCAGCCACTCATCGATCGCATGCAGTACGGCCGCGCCGCTGGCCACGTGAAGCTGCCGGCCGCTCCTTACAAGCTCGCGTTCACGCCCGCGGATGGCCGCGGTGCGTTCTCGTTCTGCATGTGCCCGGGCGGCTGGATCGTCCCGGCCGCTACCGAGCCCGACGGCGTCGTCGTCAACGGCATGAGCTTGTCGCGCCGCGATTCGCCGTATGCGAACTCCGGCCTCGTGGTGGCGATCAGCCTCGAGGATCTCCAGCGGCTCGGGCTCACGGGGCCGCTCGGCGGCGTCGAGCTCCAGCGCAGGCTCGAGCGAGCTGCGGCGATCGCCGGTGGTGGCGACCTGCGCGCCCCCGCCACCCGCGCCACCGACTTCGTGCGCGGCAAGGCTTCGTCGACGGTCCCGGCCACCAGCTACGAGCCCGGTCTCGCTGCGACCGACGTCGGCGCCGTGCTCGATGCCACCGGGTTGCCGCTCGCCCAGCGTCTGCGCGAAGCGCTGCCGGTGTTCGACAAGCAGATGCGCGGCTACCTCACCGAGGAGGCCGTGCTCGTCGGTGTCGAGTCGCGAACATCGTCGCCGGTCCGTGTGCCCCGCGATCAAGCGTCGCTGCAATCGCCGGATGTCGCAGCGCTCTATCCATGCGGTGAGGGTGCCGGGTTCGCCGGGGGCATCGTCTCCGCCGCCCTCGATGGGATTCGCGTCGCTCGCGCGATCGTCGCCCTCGCACGCGAGCCATGAGATCATCCTGACGTGCGCCGCCGCACTCCTCCCTGGATCCTGATCCCGCCGGCGATCTCGTTGATCTACGCGATCGCGGTGGTCGTCGCGGCATGGACCGCGCCCGAGAAGGGCTTCCAGGCGTTCGTCGGCCAGCACGTCGCGATCGTCGACGATGGCGGCCCCGCCGAGGTCGCCGGCCTCCGCGCCGGTGATCTGATCGTAACTGCCGATGGCGTGCCGATCACGAGCACGCTCGACTATGCCTTCCGCGTGCTCCGGCGCGAGCCACAGGAGCTCGTCACGCTCGGGGTGCGTCGCGACGGCGCGGATCTCGCGATCCCGATCCGGTTCGGCGAATCGCCACCGCCGTGGTCCGCGA
>JACCYD010000827.1 GCA_013696695.1 Deltaproteobacteria bacterium
ACTTACGCATTCGCGGACCCTAAGCGACTACGATTTCGGAATGCTGATCACCGCCTCGAGGATACTGGCATCCTCAGGCGGTTTTGGCGTCAGTAGATAAACGCCGACGACGGTGGCGTCGTCGATCCGGAATGCCTTCATCGTGCGTGTGCCGGGCTCGAGGAGCCGAGTGCGGAGCGCCTGGCGCGCTTCATCGGAATCCGGCGCGAGCTTCGCCCGCTCGCTGACCAGCTGATTCCAGCGCTCGGTCGCACGGGCATCATCGGTGTAGCGCTCGTATCGGCGCAGCTCGACGAGCTTGTCTTGCTTGTACGTGGCCATCACCCACGACTCGCCCCACTCCATGCCGGCGCGCGCACAGCGAGGGTAGGTCTCGACCTCGGGCCGAGGCCCGTCGACCTTGTGGCAGTACTTGTGTTTCTCGAGCGCGGAATCCGCTGCGGTGCGATCGATGCCGAGGGGAATGGTGAGTGGATGCTCGGCGGCGACAGCGCAAGCAGCTAAGCCAATGATGACTGGGACAACGAGCGCGACGGACCTCATGGCGCCGCCAAATTACCATGTTGCGTCTCCGAACGGAGTGATAGGGTCCGGCCCCATGAGGACGGTTGGCTTGTTCGTCGTCGGCCTGCTCGGCTGTGGTGGCTTCCCGGATCCGAATCCGACACCGCCCACCGCACCCGAGGCGAACGATCCCGCGTTCGACGTCGATGGCGACGGCTGGTACGTGGTCGGCAACCCGGCGACGCCGAGCCAGGACACGATGGAGCTCGTCGTCACCCCGCCCGGTGGCCAGGACTTCATCGACGTCTGGGTCGCCGACCTTCCGGTCGTGCGTCTCACCCTGCGGCCCGATGGCCGGTTCGTCGGCGAAGTGCCGCTCGGCAGCCTTGGAATCGGCTCGTACGACATGCTCCTCGCCGTCGACGGCAACGCCACGGCGTTCGCCAAGTTGCCGGTGCATCGCAGCGCGCCGTATTACGTGCTCGTCACTACCGATTGGGATTTTGCCGACCCCGGCAACACCGTGCTCGACTACCAAGATCGAATGCACGTCGAGCATCCCGACATGCGGATCACGCATTTCATCGGGCCGTATACGTTCACCGATCCGAACATTACTGCCGCCCGCCAGCAGGAGCTGGTGTCGTGGCTGGTCACCCAGCGCGACGAGCAGCGCGACGAGATCGGCCTTCACATCCACCCGTATTGCCACTTTGTCGAGAGCGCAGGCATCACCTGCGTGACCGATCAATCCACCACGATGGCGCTCGATCCGAGCGGCTACACCATCAAGGTCGCCGCGTACGACCGGCAGGAGTTCGGCACGCTGCTCGATCACGCATCCATGCTGTTCGAGCAACACGGCCTCAACCGCCCGAAGACGTTCCGCGCGGGCGGCTGGACGGCGAACGTCGACACGCTGAACGCACTCGCGGACAAGGGCTTCACCGCCGACACCTCCGCGCTCAACTGGGCGCGCATCGAGGAGTGGGACGGCAAGGAGCTGTATCGCTGGAACATGGAGAACTGGGGTCCGATCGGCGATACCAGCCAGCCGTACTTCCCGAGCCAGACCGACGTGCTGACGAGCGAAGCGCCCACGATGTCGCTGCTCGAGGTGCCGGATAACGGAGTGATGATCGATTACGTGACACTGCCCGAGATGACGGGGCTGTTCGATGCGAACTGGAATGGCGAGCCGCTGGCGTCACCTTCGGTGTTGATGATGGGTTTTCATCCGGCGCCGCAGTTCAGTCGCGCCGAAGGCGATCGGGTGGATCAGTTCCTCGACTATTCCGATCTGCGCAACTCCTCGACGCACGCAGGCCCGGTCGTCTACATCACGCTCGACGAGCTCGTCGCCGCGTATCAGTAAGGGGTAATGCCGTAAACGGCAGATCTCCCAGCCCCACAGGATTGTATCTGTGGGTGTTATGTGGTCATGTCCGCATAGCGCGATCTCTTATCCATACTCGCGCTAAGGATTTTAATGAGTGACTTCCAGAACGAGATGAATCGTGTCGTGCAGGGGTTCGTGGCGCTAATCACCGATCTCGCGCGTCGTGCGGCCATCGACACGCTGGAGTCTGCCCTCAAGGGCGGCCGTGGCAGTAAGGGCTCCATGCTCGGCATGGGTCGCGGACGCGGCAAGGGTATCAAGCGCACCTCTGACGAGCTCGAGGGCCTGTCGGAGAAGTTCGTCGAGTACGTGCGCGACAATCCGGGAATGCGCATCGAGCAGATCAACAAGCAGCTCGGCACCAGCACCAAGGATCTGGCGCTGCCGATCCGCAAGCTGATCGCCGACGGAACGCTCAAGGTCAAAGGCCAGAAGCGCTCCACCACGTACTTCGCCGGCGCGCGCAGCAAGAAGTAACCGTGGCGCCTACGCCCAGCTCCGCCACCGACACCATCCCGCACCGCTTGCTGCGCCAGGCTGCCGAGCGTCCGTCGTCCATCGCCTACCAGGCCAAGGTGGCGGGGCGCTGGCAACCCACGACGTGGCGCACCTATAACGATCAGGTCCGGACGGCCGCGTGCGCGCTGATCGCACTCGGGTTCCCCCGTGGTGGCAAGGTCGCCATTCTCGGGTTCAACCGTCCCGAGTGGGTGATCCTCGATCACGCCGCGATGATGGCGGGGGGTGCCGCGGCCGGCATCTACACCACGTGCTCGGCTGAAGAAGTCCAGTACATCGTCCATCACTCCGAGGCACTGGTCGTGCTGGTCGAGGATGCGGCGCAGCTCGCGAAGGTGAAGGCGCGCCGCGAGCAGCTTCCGCTGCTCTCGAAGATCGTGATGATGCGTGGTGGCTCGGCCGCCGGCGACGATGTCCTCGGCTGGGATGACTTCCTCGCCAAGGCCGAAGGCGTGGCCGAGTCGACGCTCGATGCCCGCATCGACATGATCGAGCAGAGCGATCTCGCGACGCTGATCTACACGTCGGGCACGACGGGTCCGCCGAAGGGCGTGATGCTGTCGCACAAGAACCTCGCGTGGACCGCTCGCACGCTGATGGCGCTCGGTGGCGGCAACGACAGCGACGTCTCGCTGTCGTACTTGCCGCTGTCTCATATCGCCGAGCAGATGGCGACCATCCACATGCCGGCCACCGCGGGCAGCTCGGTCTACTTCGCCGAGTCGCTCGAAAAGATCCCCGACAACCTCAAGGACTGCCGCCCGACGGTGTTCTTCGGCGTGCCTCGGATCTGGGAGAAGTTCCACGCCGCGCTCGCGGGCAAGATGAGCGAGCTGCAAGGCACCAAGAAAAAGCTGGTGGCGTGGGCCCGCAAGGTCTGCACCGAGGTCAACGCTCACCGCGATCGAGGCGAAGCGGTGCCGCGGATGCTCGATCTCCAGTACCGCCTCGCCCAGCGCCTCGTGATCACCAAGCTCAAGACGGCGCTTGGCTTCGACCGTGCGGTGAATCTGATCTCCGGTGCCGCGCCGATCGCGCCGGACGTGCTCGCGTTCTTCTCGAGCATCGATCTGCCGATCCGCGAGATCTACGGCCAATCCGAGGACACCGGCCCGACGTCGTTCAACCTGCCCGGTCGCACCAAGATCGGCTCGGTCGGTCCGCCGCTGCCCGGGCTCGAGTGCAAGATCGGCGGCGACGGCGAGATCCTCGTTCGCGGTCCGAACGTGTTCATGGGCTACTACAAGGAGCCCGAGGCCACCGCCGAGTCGCTGGTGGATGGCTGGCTGTGTAGTGGCGATCTCGGCGCGTTCGACAAGGACGGCTTCCTGTCGATCACCGGCCGCAAGAAGGAAATCATCATCACGGCCGGCGGCAAGAACATCGCGCCGAAGAACATCGAGGCCGCGCTCAAGGAATCGCCGCTGATCGGCGAGGCGATCGTGATCGGCGATCGCCGCAAGTTCCTCACCGCGCTCATCACGATCGACGACGCGGTCGCTCGCAAGCTGCTGCCGGAGGGTGAAGCAGGCGAGGTCTCGATCGCGCCGCAGATTCGCTCGGCGATCCAACATCAGGTTTCCAAGGTCAACGAAACGCTGGCGCGCGTCGAGCAGGTCAAGAAGTTCGCGATCCTCGACAGGCCGTTCGGCATCGATACCGGCGAGCTGACGCCGACGATGAAGATCAAGCGCAAGGTCGTCGCGCAGATGTACTCGCGAGAGATCGAGGCGATGTATGCGGACGGCTCGGAGTGACCGAGCCGTGGCCGCGCCCGAACTACACGTTCGGGGGACAGACCGCCTCGATTGCCCTGATCGCGTTATCACCGGTCCGACTTCCTGATCCGCTACCGATCTCGCGCACCAAGCACGGGATGCCGGTCGGTGGCAGTGGCACCGGAATCTCACTCGCCGTGCGCGATCGCAGCGACGATCTCGACTGGTTCGTGAATCACGTGCTCGGGCCGTTCGCCGAGCTGATCAGCTCAGACCTCGGCGCCAGCGCCGCCGCCACCGCTCTGTCCTCGGAGCACGCCTACGTGATCGAGTGCGAGGTCGAGGATCCCGACGATCTCGGACACGTGCAGGCAGCGTGGGCGCTCGCGAAGTGCGTGTGCGAAGAGGGCGCGGCGATCGTGATCGATGTCTACGCAGCCCGCGCGCACCTCGGCAGCGATGTCGCGGAGCTCGTTCCGACGCGCAACTTCGACGTCATGCACGAGGTCACGCTGTTCTTCGACGAGCAACCCGACGGCAAGCTCGCCGCGTGGACGCTCGGCCTGCGCAAGTTCGGGCGTCCCGATCTCGTGCTGCTCGGGGTGCCGGCAGAGACCGCCACCGACGCCGCGCTGCTGCTGCGCGATGTCGCCGCGACGATGGCGGCCGGAGAGCGCATCGAGCCCAACGATACGGTCGAGACGCCGGACGGGCGAACGCTGGTCGCGACGCGGTTCGCTCCCGAGACGTCGGCGCTGGTCGCCGTCGAGGGCGATGCTCTGTTGCTACGCGCGGCCGACTAGTCGGGTTCGCCGCCGGTCGAGCGGCTGCGCC
>JACCYD010000834.1 GCA_013696695.1 Deltaproteobacteria bacterium
ATCGATCTGATGGAGGCCTTGAAGCAGAGCCTCGGCATGGCCTCGGGCAGCAGCGCCGCGGAAGCGAAGCCGGCGAAGGCCGAGAAGGCCGACAAGGCCGATAAGGAAGAAGCGGCGCCGAAGAAGAAGGCCGCCGCATCGAAGAAGAAGTAGCCATGGCGCGCCGCCGATCCGCGCGAGGTGACCGTGCGCGTACGGGCTCGGCGCTACGTCTCGTGACTCCGTACTGGTTCACGTTCGCGAGCGCGTGTAACTCAGCGGGCGGTCGAGATCCGGCGGTCGCCCCGCCGCAGCCTGCGTCGATCGAACATCGGCTCTCGCACAACTGGGGCAATGGGCTCGGCTGCACGCCGATGGGCGAGCCATTGACGCTCTCGGGTACGATCGTTGTCCGCCCGTTTGGTAAAGGCACCGACGGCGCGGTGTTGAAGACGGACGGCGGAGAATGGGTCATCTCGTATCGCGCCGACGGTGTGGTGCTCGCGTTGCGCGACAAGCGCGTGGTCGCCCGAGGGCGAGCCTGCGACAAGCAGGGTGAGGCGATATCTGGCGAGCACCTCGATCTGCTGACGCTCACCGAGGCGGCGCACGGCGGCGCGTCGAGGTGACCGCTTGGTGAAGTGAACCTCGCAAGCTGCCATACAGCGATTGCCGGGTTCGCAACGGAACGCGCGGCACCCGAGGCGGTTGTCTGCCCCTCAATCCCGTTACGTATATACGGTATATACAGACCGCCATCGGCCCCGAGCGATCATGCGCGCGAGGTCGACGGGACTTCGAACACCGAGGATGTGACGGTGCCCGCCGGCGGGTCCGAGCACGTTCGGCAGATCGTCGGGTACTACGGCGAGGTACAGAAGCCGTTGATGGTGTCGCAGAACAGGCCGACCGCGGCGCAGTCGTCACACGGCACGCCGCCGAGCCCGCACTGAGAGTCCGATTGCGCGACGCAGCCGCTCGCGCTGCAGCATCCGCCGTTGCACGACGACGCGTCGCACACGTTGCCGAAGTCGAACACGAACAAGCCGAGCTGGTTGGTGCCTGCGTTCACGGTAGTGGTCTGGGCGGGCAGGGTGAGCACCGACGAATCGACCGAGTTGACCAGCGATAGCACGACGATGTGATTGCCTGGCGACAGCGCCTGGCTCGAGCCGTTGCCTTCGGTCGTGCACGGGAACTGTCTGACCGAGGGCCCCCCGGGCCCGTCGGTCGCGATCTCGACGTTCGACGCGCCGACGTCGGCGCACGTCGCCGGGAACCCATCGACGCGGACCTCCCAGCTGAAGTCGAGCGTGCCGCTGCCAGGCGGACCGACCGGGGCATCGGTGAGGACCGACGGACCGCCGCCGCACGCGACCAGACACAGCAGCGGGAGCCAGCGCATGCGTCGATGCTAGCGACCGGACGGAGTAGAGTCCAGCGGCATGCCGGAGCTGCCCGACGTCACGGTCTACGTCGAGCGCCTCCGCGCCCTCACCATCGGTAGACCGCTCGAGGCGATCCGGATCGCGAGCGTGTTCGTGCTGCGCACGTTCTCGCCGTCTCCCAAGGAGCTGCACGGCGCGAAGGTCGAGAGCGTCGAGCGTCTCGGTAAGCGGATCGTGATCGGCGTCGAGAGCGATCGCTATCTCGTGATCCACCTGATGATCGCGGGCCGGCTGCGCTGGCGAGCGAAGCGAGCGGGAGAGATCGAGAAAATACCCGGCAAGATCGGGCTCGCGGGGTTCGACTTTCCGAACGGCACGTTGATCTTCACCGAGGCGTCGCCGAAGAAGCGCGCGTCGCTGCACCTGATCGCGGGTCGAGCGGGACTCGCCGACTTCGATCGCGGTGGCCTCGACGTGTTCAGCGCGCCCCGTGAACAGTTCGCCGAGCGATTGCGCAGCGAGCGGCACACGGTGAAGCGCTCGCTCACCGATCCCACGCTGTTCGATGGCATCGGCAACGCGTACTCCGACGAGATCCTCCATCACGCGAAGCTGTCGCCGTTTCGGATGACGACGTCGATGACCGATGACGAGGTCGCGATCCTCCACGGCGCGTGCGTGACCACGCTCGAGCTGTGGACCCAGCGCACGCGCGACGAGGTGGGCGAGGGCGAGGGGGCGTTCCCCGACAAGGTCACTGCGTTTCGGCCCGAGATGGCCGTCCACGGCAAGTACGGCAAGCCGTGCCCGGTGTGTGCAACGCCGATCCAGCGCATCGTCTACGCCGACAACGAGGCGAACTACTGCCCGACCTGCCAGACCGAAGGCAGGCTGCTGGCGGATCGCTCGCTGTCGCGCCTCCTCAAGGAGGACTGGCCGCGGACCCTCGAAGAGCTCGAGGAACGGAAGGCCCGGACGGTTGTCCGAGCCGCCGAGAACCCCGGTTCTGCCCCGCCCGAGGCGAAACTTCCCCGCAGCACGAAAAAGCCACGGTCCCGTTAGATCGCGGCCGGGGGGCCGTGCGTTTGGTTTCGAGAAATCTGGGTCGATCGCCAGCGGGCTGCACTTCGGCCGCCCGCGCTGCCTGTTCCGGGCGGCGGTCCCGCATGAGGGCTTATGAAAAAAACGCTCGCCGGCTTCCTGTTGTCTTCTGCACTCGCGATCGGGTGCACCCCCAAACACGCCAGCTTCGTCAAGGTCGATGACGTCGCGCTCGGTCGTGTCGTCGTCTACCGCAACGGAGTCGCCTATTACGAACGGCGCACCACCGTGACCGGCGGCATCCTGACGGTGAGCGTCCCGCGCGACCGCGTCGATGACTTCTTGAAGTCGCTGACCGTGGTCGATGCGATCTCGAAGCAGCCGTTGCCGGTTTCGATCCCGCGGCAACAGGCCAACGACGGCGCGTACCTGGTGATGAATCTCCAATTGCCCAGCAAGGCGAAGGCCGACGTCGTGCTGACGTACGTCACCGAATCGCCGGCGTGGAAGCCGTCGTATCGCGTGGTGGTCGGCACCAACGGCAAGGTGATGCTCGAGGGCTGGGCGATCGTCGACAACACCAGCGGTGAAGACTGGAAGGGCGTGCTGGTCGGCGTCGGCTCGTCGAGCGCGCTGTCGTTCAAGTACGATCTGTGGAGCGTGCGCCAGGTGCAGCGCGAGCAGCTGCAGACCGAGGAGCGGTTCGCGATCGCACCGCCGAGCGGCATCTCGCCGTACGGCGGACCCACAGGCGGAGAGCCGAATGGCGAGGCTGCGATCGCAGAGCTCGACGACGGCGAGATCCGCCGCCCGGTCGGCCACCCCGACGATCAGACGGCCAAGCGCGTCGCGGTCAAGGACGTCAAGGAGTCGGAGGACAAACCGAGCGCGCCGAACAAGGCCGGTCGCGCCGATGTCGAGGCCGACTACGGGGAGACGACGACGATCAGTCGCGGCGGCGGCAGCCGCAATCGTCCGGCGAAGGCCTCCAAGCCGGCCCCGCGTACGGCGACCGCGTCTCCTGCACCGCCGCCGCGCCAGGACCCGCGCGTCCAGACCGGCGACGCGAAGATGCGAGAGCTGTCGAAGCAGCTCACCGGGTCCAACAAGAACATCGTGATCGAGGGCTATGCTGATTCGAACCGCGGTGGTGATGGTCAACGTCGCGCGACCGACCGCGCGAACATCATCCGCAACCAGCTGATCGATGCCGGCGTCGCTCCGAATCGGATCAAGGTGATCGCCAAGGTCGAGCCCAACGCGCAGGAGCGCGTGCGGCTGGTGCAAACCGCCGCGGGTCCCGAAGACCAGAGGCCGGCCGCCGCCCGCACCGCGGATCTCACCGCAGCGCCGGTCGGCGAGAGCCACTTCGCGAGCCCGACGCCGATGACCGTCGAGCGCGGCGCGTCCGCGATGGTGTCGATGGTTCGCAAGGAGACCGAAGGCGAGGTCGTGTACCTCTACGACGCCGAGAGCGTGCGCGGTAACCAGAACTTCGCGTTCCGCGCGGTGCGGTTCCGCAACCCGACGACGTCGACGCTCGAGACCGGCCCGGTCACCGTCTACGGCGACGAGCGGTTCATCGGGGAAGGCCTCACCGAGCCCATCCCGCCGAAGGCGTCCGCGGTGGTGCCGTACGCGCTCGATCGCCAGATCGTCGTCGAGCGCACCGATGGCGACGAGACCAAGCTGTCGCGGCTGGTCACGCTGCAGCGCGGCATCCTGACCGCCGAGGTCCAGCACATCAAACGCAAGAAGCTCCAGATCACGAACCGGATGAACGCCAAGGCCAAGGTGTTCGTGCGCCACACGATCCCCAAGGGCTGGACGCTGATCAACCAGCCGTCGGAGTTCGAGCGCATCGGCGACGCGCACCTGTTCTACGCGGAGCTCGGCCCGCACGAGGTCAAGAACATCGAGATCGCCGAGTCGACCCCGATGGAGCGCACGCTCGATCTCAACGCCGACGTCACGCTCGACATGATGAAGGTCTACGTCGAGGCGCCGGAGGGCAACAAGGAGCTGAAGGACTCCCTCAAGAAGCTGCTCAGCGTGCACCGCAGGCTGACCGATCTCGCCACCGAGCAGGACAGCCTGCGCCGCCGGCTCCACGACTACAAGGAGCGCATGGACGAGCTCCACGCGCAGATCCTGACGCTGCAGGCGGTCAAGACCGGCAACGACCTGATGGGCCACCTCAAGACGAAGATGAAGGACATCTCGTCGCGCGTGCAGAAGACGACGATCTCGATCGTAGATCAGGAAGAGAAGATCATGCTGTCGCGTGTCGAGTTCAAGGACATGCTCGCCGAGCTGACGCTCAACGACGTCACCGCGCCTCCCACGGGCGCGACCGGCGCGGTCAGCAAGACCAGCAAATAGTCAGTCGAGGCGCTTCAGCGGGATGATGCCCTGGTAGTTCTTGTCGCCGAGGCAGAAGCCACCAGACGTGATTTCGGTGGTCGGGATGGTGGCGACGTGGTCCCCGCGATTGACCACGTTGTCACCGTTGCTGTCGTACCAGGCGGTGACGGCGATCTCGCAGCGCGACGCACGGAACCGCGCTGACACCTTCGAGTCGTGCTCGCGCTGGAAGTCCGTGATGGTGTCTCGGTAGTTGCTGTCCGTGTAAGGCTCCTCGAGCCCGGGCTCGGGCGGCTGCGGACTGGCCTGCTCGGTGCCATCGCGGTTGCACTTCTTGCGGCCGCGTACGTGAAGCTTCGCGGCGTCGATCTTCGCCTCACCGGGGAGCTGGAAGATCGCGTAGAAGCTCACGTTCGGCGAGCACTCGGCAAGCGCGAGCAGCATGAAGACCCAGGCTCGTTTCATCAGCTGGCCCTCCCGCGCAAGGCTTCGAGCTCTATCGGATCGTGCGCTGAAAACACGTCGACGTCGGGATAGCTGTGCCGCAGCTGCCGCAGCGCGCCGATCGAGGCTCGCCGCTTCGCGGCATCCATC
>JACCYD010000840.1 GCA_013696695.1 Deltaproteobacteria bacterium
GAAGGGCTGGGCGTCGTGGATCTCCGGCGGCATGGTCGTGCGCGTCGAGACCAACGGCACCATTCGCATCTATCACGGCTATCCCGGGCGCTCGGGCTGCGTCCAGAAGGCCGACAAGGTCGACGACAAGCAACGCGCGGTATTCCGCGAACAGGCCGCCGCGATGGACGTGTCGGGGAAGCTGGAATTGCTCGCGGCCTACTTCAAGGCCGAGCTGCCCGAGAACAACAACGACGCCGTCCTGAGCGACATCTACAAGGTGCTGTTCGTCTACGACCCGGGGCTCGGCGTCAACTCGCCGGAGTAACCCGCCCGATCAGCCGCCGGGCACGCTGCGATCGCGAGCCGCGTCAGGACTCGCCGGTGCGGAGGAAGCGCTGCACGCTGGCTTCGTTCAGCTTGGTGGCCGCACTGACGCGCCCCTGCCGCACCATCGCGCCGGTCTTCTCGTCGATCACCGACAGGATCGCGTGCGGATCGTCCTCGTCCTGTTGCAGGTCGAGATCGGCCCGCACCCGCTGGCCGCTCTCGCCGGCGCAGTTGATCGATCGGTGCATGCGCGCATGAAGCGCGGTTTCGTGGCGGCGCAAGACATCGTTGGCGCCCTTCAGGAGCGTGGTGAAGTCGTTGGTGTTGAGCGGCTTGGGATTCACCTTGTCGCGACCCATCGTCCACGGGCTGACCAGCAGAGGCTCGTCGTCCTGGACGCGTGTCATCGAGACTGCCCAGCCCTCGTCGCTCTCGTTCTTGATCACGCGCGCGATCCAGCCGGCCTTCTTCCACAGCCGCGGATCGGAAGTCTCTTCGATATCGTCCATCCCGAGAGCATCGCTCAGGGGAGTGACATTGCCCGCAAGTCGGGACGACCAATCACGCGAACGCTGAGGTGCCGGCAGTCGACGGCCGAGCGTATCCACGTCCGCGGTGTCGAGGAGCTGGAGGGCGGCTACGAGTGTGTCGGGGTAAAACAGATGACCTCGAGGTCTGCACCGCGCGCCGAACGAGGAGGGGCCCGATGTCCGCGCGCGATTCGAACCGGTACGCTCTGCCCCATGAGACCGCTGCGATACTCGATCAACGTGACCCTCGATGGCTGTTGCGATCACCGGGTGATGAACGGGGACGAGGAGCTGCATCGTCATGCGGCCGCCAATCTGGAACGAGCCGATGCGCTGCTGTTTGGCCGGTGATCTACCAGATGATGGAGGCGGCGTTCCGGCCGCCTGATTCGACGGACCCGTTCGCCCGCGCGATCGACGGGGCAAAGAAGTATGTCGTCTCGAGCACGCTGGACCGGGTCGACTGGAACGCGGAGCTCGTGCGCGGAGACTTGAGAACAGCCGTCGAGGAGCTCAAGCAACAACCCGGCAAAGGTCTCGGCACGGGAGGCGTGACGCTTCCGCTGGCCTTGGCGGAGCTTGGATTGATCGACGAGTATGAATTCATCGTGCAGCCCGTCGTGGCAGGCCACGGCCCGACGTTGTTTGCCGGCTTGCGCGAGCGGCTCGATCTGAAGCTCGTGGGCCGCAAGGAGCTCGCGTCGGGGGCGGTGGCGCTGCAGTACGAGCCCCGTCGAGTCACGGCCTGAGTCTCTCGCGGAGATGGATCGCTCGGAGGATCGCGCGTCCCACGGCGAGGGCCACCGAGCCAGACGAGCACCGATGTAAGCTCGAGCTGTGGATGATGGACCGGGGTTCGCAACCACGCTGCCCACGCAGGGAGACAGCTCTGGGGATCGAGGTGCATGCGATAGCGGCACAACGTCTCGAAGCTCGCGGCATCGCGCGGCACGCGTGCCAGCATCGCGGTCGGATCGCCGCCCGCATCGTGGATCTCGTCGACGAGCAGGAGCGGTGAGACGCCGAGCTCGGCGCGCGCAGCACCGGTGGTCGCCGCAGCGAGCTCGGCGAGCACGCGCCAGCTGGTGAAGGGATAGCGCGTGGTCTCGTCGACGATCGCGGCGAACACCTGCTCGGCGATCACCTGAAACATCGGGCTACTCTATACCGGTCGAGCGTCGCTATCTGCGCTTGTGGTCGGCGCTGCGTGGCAGCTTGTCCGACAGCAACGACAGGAGATGCGCGCGTTCGAGCGGCTTGTCGATACGTGCAGGACCGATCGCATCGAGGAACTTCCCGGCGCGCGGCGTGAAGGCGCCACCCGTCATGAAGTACACGCTTCGCAACAGGCTCGGATTCGTGCGCTGAAGCTCGTCATATAGATCGATGCCGGTCATGTCGGGCATCATGACGTCGCACAGCACGAGGTCGAAGGGCTCGGTTTGGAGATGGGCCAGTCCGTCGCGCGCGTTGTTCACGGTGACGACGTCGGCCTTGTTTTCAAACATCCGTACGATCAACCGACAGATTCGCGACTCGTCGTCGATCACGAGTACGCGTGGCAGCGTCGCGACCGCGTCCGGCATCACCGGCAAGGTGACGGTGAACGAGCTTCCCTCGCCGGGCTCGCTCGCGACGGAGATCTCGCCGCCGAGCTTGTGAATGATGCCGTGGCAGATCGACAGCCCGAGACCCGTTCCACTGCCCACGGGCTTCGTGGTGAAGAACGGATCGAAGACGCGCACGAGCTGCTCGGGCGAGATGCCACCGCCGGTATCGCGAATCGTGACGGTGACGCGATTGGCTGCGTCGACAGCCGTCGAGATGCAGATCTCGTTGCCGTCGGGATC
>JACCYD010000844.1 GCA_013696695.1 Deltaproteobacteria bacterium
ATCGCACACGACGTGGAGATCACCTTCCCGCGCGAGCGGCCGGGCCCGCGTGCGGCGACGCCGAGCGACGTCGCGCAGACAAGGGGGCACCCGGTCGCGCGAATCGTTCGCGCGCCGTCTCCTGCGATCATCAGTGTCGAGCCGGCAGATGCGCCGAGCGCAGAACAACTCGCGGGGCGCTACGTCGTCGTCGGCGAGGCGCTCGCGAAGGCGGGAGCCAAGCCGGCCGCCGATGTCGATGCGCTGTGGACCCAGTACCGCCGCATCCAGCTCCAGCGCGCGACCGAAACGCCGGCGTCGCGGATCGCCGCGCTGCGCAGTCTCGAGGCCATCGCGCGGAACCTTCGCTAACGACTTAGTGAAGTCGCGCGGCTGCGGGACCCTCGTTTTTTTGCACCCCCACTGCGCACCACCTACGATCACGGTGCCGTGAAGGGACAACTACCATTCATCTCCGTCGCGCTTGGCCTCGTTATCGGCTGCGCGTCGCCGATGACCGCCTTGCGCGATGACAACCGTCGGCTCACTCAATCGGTATCGGAGCTCCGCACGGAGCGCCGCACCCAGGAGCGCAAGATTCGCGACCTGCAGCGCCAGATGGATCTCGCACGCGCGAACGGCGTCTCCGCAACGATCGAAGGTATGCCGCAATTGCCCGTCGAGGTCGCCGGTCCCGACAAGTCGACGGCGGCAGTACCAGCGCCAGGCGCGTCGCGCGTCGTCGGCATCACCGAGGATGGCGAAGAGATCGTGTACGAGGGCGATGCCGCCACCGGCAAGGTCGCGACGATGGAGGATGATCCGCCAACACCTCCCCGGATCGCGCGCGGGAACCCGCCGCCCGCAGGTGATCGGATCGAAGTCCGACGCACGCCGCCGATCGCTGCACGCAGCGCACGCACCGCGACACGCGAGCGCGAGCTTCCGACCGAGCGCACCGGCGATGCCGCGAACGACTATCGCCTCGCCGTCGAGCTGGTGAAGGGTGGAGATCACGACAAGGCGGTCGCCGCCCTGCGCGCGTTCATCCAGAAGCATCCGCGTCATGATTTTGCGGATAACGCGCAGTACTGGCTCGGCGAGGCGTTCTACGCGGCCAAGCAGTACCCGCAAGCACTCGTCGAATTTCGCGCCGTGATCGAGACCTACCCGCGCGGAAACAAGGTCCCCGACGCACTCCTCAAGGTGGGATACTGCTACTCGGCGCTGGGTCAGGCCGACAAAGCCCGCGCCGTGCTCGAGCAGGTCGTGAACCTCTACCCGAAGACCGAACCCGCAGCGCTCGCCGGCAAGCGCCTGGAGAACCCGTGATGCGTCGCATCGTGCTTGGCTCGCTGTTGTTCCCGATCGTCGCCAACGCACAGGTGCCGACCACGGGAGATGCGCCGACCACGTTGAATCCCGGGCTTTCAGGGAACCAGGGTCCTCCACCACCACCGCCGGCACCCACGCCCGCGCCGCAGCGCCAGGCGCAGCCACCGGTGATCGTGGTCGGTCCCGATGGCAAGGTCACGCAGACCCAGGCCGACGAGCCGCAGCGCGGCTACTACGTCAACAACAGCGGTAACGGCGGCGATCCATATCAAGAGCCGACCGTGATCCACTCGGGGGCCGTGCCCGAGCTGCACGTCGTTCGCAGCGGCGACACGCTGTGGGACATCTGCTGGTACTACTTCAACGATCCGTGGCAGTGGCCCAAGATCTGGTCGTACAACGCGCAGATCACGAATCCGCACTGGATCTATCCCGGTGATCTCGTGCGCCTGCTGCCGCGCGGCGCGTTCACCAACGGCAACCCGATCCCTTCGGAGCCCGATGGCGGCGGTAACCGCGATCCGCTGCTGCCGTCGCCGCATCGCAAGATCGAATCGTCTGTGACGTCGACGGGCTTCGTCGCGAAATCCGATCTGGTCCAGTCGATCACTATCGAGGGCGCGGTCGACGACACCGACGATTCGATCCGCCGCTGCGGAGCCGGAAACAGAGGATCGCGCGGACCGGAATCCTGCGGTAGCGGGTTGCCGTTGGTGAACGCACCGCGCGGCAGCAGGCGCACGAGGTCACCGGGATAGAT
>JACCYD010000095.1 GCA_013696695.1 Deltaproteobacteria bacterium
ATCCGAAGATCATCGTCGCCGACGAGCCCACCGGCGATCTCGATCGCAAGAGCGCCGATGACGTCCTCAACCTGATGGACAAGCTCAACAAGGAGCTCGGCAAGACCATCTTCATGGTCACCCACGATCCCGCGGCCGCCGAGCGCGCGACCGTGCAGCGCAAGCTCGACAAGGGAGCGCTGCAGTGAACCTCGCCACCTACGCGCGGCGGAACATGTTCCGCAGGAAGGGGCGGACGATCTGGACGATGATCGCGATCGCGCTCACCGTGCTGATCTTCTGCTTGATCCGCACCGCGCTGGTCAGTTGGGACGCGGCCGCCGAGGACGCGCAGCAGGATCGGTTGGTGAGCCGGCACAAGGTGTCGTTCACCATGAGCCTGCCGCTCAAGGACATCACCGAGGTCCGTCAGGTCGATGGGGTGGCCAACGCGACCTTCGCGAGCTGGTTCGGCGCCAAGGATCCGCTCAAGCGGGTCCAGTTCATGGCTGGCTTCGCGGTCGACAAGGACAGCTACTTCGAGGTCGTGAACGAAATGTCGGTCGATCCGAAACAGCTGGCCGACTGGAAAGCGACCAAGACCGGCGTGATCATCGGCGACGTCCTCGCCGAGAAGCTCGAGACCGGCGTCGGCAAGAAGCTCAAGATCGAGAGCGACATCTACCCCGGTGACTGGGAGTTCGACGTTGTCGGCATCTACACCCCGCTCCGTCGCACCGTCGATCGCATGAGCATGATCATGCGGTGGGACATGCTCAACGACGATCCGCGCAACGCGTGGGGCAAGGACCGGTTCGGCTGGATGATGGTGAACATCAAGGATGCCGGGAGGGGGGCCGAGGTCAGCAAGGCGATCGACCGCCGGTTCGACGAGATGGACGATCAGACGCTGACGATGTCCGAGCGCCAGTTCCAGCTCGGGTTCATCGGCTCGTTCGCCGCGGTGCTGTCGGCGCTCGGTTACGTGTCGGCGTTCATCCTGCTGATCATGGTCCTGATCCTCGCGAACACCGTCGCGATGAGCGTTCGCGAACGCACCCACGAGTACGGCGTGCTGCGCGCGATCGGGTTCTCTCCCAAGCACCTCGTCACGTTCATCCTCGGTGAGTCGATGCTGGTCGCGCTCGCCGGCGGCCTGCTCGGCGTGCTGCTGACGTTTCTGCTGATCAACAACATGGCCGGGCCGGCACTCGAGAAGCAGGGCGGGTTCTTCGCGTTCTTCAAGACACCGGGATGGCTGATGGGGCTCGCGCTCGCGATCGCGATGATCGTCGGCCTCGTCGCCGGTCTGGTGCCTGCGATTCGCGCGTCACGGCTTCGCGTCACCGACGCACTCAGGAGGCAAGACTAGATGGTGCCCCTCCGCTACAACATCCGCAGTCTGTTGGTCCGCAAGGTGACGACGTTCGCCACCGCGTTCGGCATCGCACTCGTGGTGTTCGTGTTCGCCGGCGCGCTGATGCTCAACGAAGGCATCCACAAGGCGATCCACTCCACCGCCCGACCCGACAACGTGATCGTGCTTCGCAAGGGCAGCGACAACGAGCTGTCGAGTGGCTTCCCGAATGCAAACCTCGCGCTGCTCACGTCACCACCGCAGGTCTCGAAGGCACCGGGCATGGTGATCGGCGAGATCGTCAGCGTCGTCACCGCCGAGCGAAACGATGGCTCGAGTGCGATCTCGAACCTCACCATCCGCGGCATGCCCGAGGCGGGCCGCGCCTTCCGCGCCGAGGCCACGCTGGTCAGCGGGACGTGGCCG
This sequence comes from Deltaproteobacteria bacterium, assembly GCA_013696695.1. GTDB lineage: Bacteria > Myxococcota_A > Polyangia > Haliangiales > Haliangiaceae > JABFXX01. Next base: position 1,763 of record JACCYD010000095.1, read on the forward strand.
AAGCCGGGAACCGACGAGGCCGTGATCGGCCGCGCGATCAACGGTCGGTTCCTCGATCCGGGCGGGACAGGAAAGACGATCGAGCCCGGCAACTCGTTCGATCTCAAGCGCAACCGACCGCTCAGGATCGTCGGCGTGTTCGAGGCCAGCGGCTCGACGCACGAGGCCGAGGTGTGGGGCGACATCGACGTCATCCGCAAGCATCTCGGTCGCGAGGCGATCTACTCGTCGGCGCGCGTCCGTCTGAGCTCGCCGGCCGACTACGACTCCTACAAGGACACCCTCGAGCGCGATCCGCAGCTCAGCGTCAAGGTGCAGCGCGAGGCCGACTACCTGGCCAGCCAGTCGGAGCAGATCGCGGGCTTCCTGTCCGGGATGGGGATCGTGCTCGCGATCCTGTTCTCGCTCGCTGCGATGATCGGCGCGGCGATCACGATGAACGCCGCGGTCGCGAATCGCTCGCGCGAGATCGGCACGCTGCGGGCGCTCGGCTTCGGCAAGCTCGCCATTCTGATGTCGTTCCTGTTCGAGGCGATCTTGCTGTCGGTGATCGGTGCGGCGATCGGCTGCGCGTTCGTCCTCATCCTCACGCAGTTCCGGATCTCCGTGCTGAACTTCCAGACGTTCTCGGAGATCGTGATCACGTTCGCCATCGCGCCGAAGGTGTTCATCGTCTCGCTGATCTTCTCGATCGGGATGGGTTTGCTTGGTGGGTTGTTCCCGGCGATCCGCGCCGCCAGGATCTCGCCGGTCGAGGCGATGCGCGCCTGATCTCGCGGTGGTATGACCGGCCGATGAAGCAGCTCCTGTGGTCGGTGGTGGCGCTGGGCTGCGGTGGTGGTGGCAATTCGCCCGCCGATTCGGCGGCGCCGGACGATTCGACGCCCGACAGCGGTATCTGCGTGCCCGACACCGGCGCACCGACGGTGATCTTTCTCAATCGCGGCGGCGGTACGTACACGTCGGGACCGATCAATTCATCGGCCAACACCACCAACCTCGTGAATCAGTCGACGACGATCCCGGCACCGACGATCGTCGAGGCCGACTTCACGGCGTTCCTCGCGTGCATCAACGATCGGTTCGCGCCGTTCAACGTCACACGCTCACCGAAACCGATCCGACGGTCGCCGAGCATGACGAGCTGGTGATCATCGACCAGCCGCAGCAGATCGAGACCTCTGCCGGTGTCTTCGCGTTGTCGTCGCTCCAGGGGTGCGGTCCCAACAACGAAGCGCAGCCCGTGCCGAAGAGCATCTCGTTCCTGATGTGGGCCGTTTGGAAACACGCCGACCTCGAATCGCGATCGGTGCGAGATTGGTGCGCAGGCGATCGCGGCCTCGTTCGGGCTCGATCACGCGCTGTCGTGTCCCGATCTGATGACGTTCCTCAGCGGGTGCGGCGAGAAGTCGTTCACCGACGCGGAGGTCCCGTGCGGCGAGAGCGAGGCGCGCGCGTGCAATTGCGGCGGGAACACGCAGAACTCGTACGCGTACCTCGCCGACCTGCTCGGCGAGACCTGCCAGTAAGGTCAGCGCGACGCGCCCGCGCGTATGCTAGGCATGGGCATGTTCTTCACTTCGAAGAAGTCGCGGATGCCATCTCGTGACGAGGCGCTTCCAGGTCGGACGAACGCGATCCGCGTCGGCGGGACGCACTTCGTCAACGGCAACAAGTTCACCGCGCCGTTTCCCGAGGGGATGCAGCGCGCGATGTTCGGCATGGGTTGTTTCTGGGGTGCCGAGCGCAAGTTCTGGCAGGTGCCGGGCGTGTACTCCACCGCGGTCGGCTACGCCGCCGGCATCACGCCGAACCCGACCTACGAGGAGGTCTGCTCGGGCATGACCGGTCACAACGAGGTCGTGCTGGTGATCTTCGATCCGGCGCAAGTCACCTACGACAAGCTGCTCTCCGTGTTCTGGGAGTCGCACGATCCGACGCAGGGGATGCAGCAGGGCAACGACGCCGGTACGCAGTACCGCTCGGGGATCTACACGTTCGGTCCCGAGCAGGCGGCGGCCGCGGCGGCCTCGAAGGCGATGTTTCAGCCGCAGCTCGCGAAGGCGGGCCACGGCGCGATCACGACCGAGATCATCGACGCCCCCGAGCTGTATTACGCCGAGGACTATCACCAGCAGTACCTGGGCAAGAACCCGGGCGGCTACTGCGGGCTCGGCGGCACGGGCGTCAGCTGCCCGATTCAATGGAAATAGAGCCGCGCGGGAGGTAGGTCGAAGCATGCACATTGCACGTTCGATCTTGATCCTCGTCGCGCTCGGCGGATGCTCGAAACAGAAGACGGGACCCGCGATCGCCCCACCCCCCTCGGTATCACCGGCCACGACGACCGTGACGATGGTGAACGCCACGGGCGAGACGGTCGGCACGGCCACGCTCTCCGCCGATCCCAAGGGCGTCGCGATCGCACTCGACTTGAAGAACCTGCCGGCCGGCGAGCATGCGATTCACGTGCACGAGCAGCCCCAGTGCGAGGGTCCCGACTTCAAGAGTGCAGGAGGGCATTGGAACCCGCACATGAAGCAACACGGCCTCGACAATCCCGCGGGTCCACACGCCGGCGACATCCCGAATATCACGGTCGCCGCCGATGGCACGGCGCAGGCCAAGATCATCGCGGCCGGCGTTACCTACGAAAAGGGTGCGTCGTCCGTGTTCGGCGACGCCGGGACGTCCCTGATGATCCACGCCGCGGCGGACGACATGAAGAGCGACCCCGCAGGCAACGCCGGTGCTCGCATCGCATGTGGAGTGATCCGGTAAGGATCTGACGCGCGATCGGCGTTCGGTGTCGCGAACGGCAATTCTTGAAAGTGACACTTCCAACAACCAACTGAATCGGTCGTTTACTTCATAGCCCGGGCCGCGGTACGACCCGGGCATGCGAGGGATCCCGCTGGTCGGTTGCCTGTTGGTCGCGTGTGGTGGCAAGGACACGCCACCGATCACGCCGGACGCCGGCCTCGAAGGTTTCCAGGGCACCGACATCGATTGCCCCGGCGATCCGAGCTGCGCGACGCCCGGGGATGGCGTGTTGCGGGTCGGCGCCGCGAAGCGGTCCTACACGCCGCAGAACTTCGAGACATACACCGACGAGAACAACGATCGCGAGTGGCAGAACGACGAGCCGTTCACCGATCTCAACGCCAACGGCAAGTTCGACGGCGTGTGGCTGTTCGGTGGTGCGCGCGCCGCGCTCGGCGTCAAGACTGACATCGAAGCCCGCGCGCTCGCCTTCGTCCAGGGCGACACCACCGCGGTCGTGCTCTACATCGATAGCGTCGGCCTGATCGGCGGCGACATCGACACGATCCGCGCGCACCCGATGCTGTCGGGCCTCGACATCGATCACATCATCATCGGCACCACGCACGCGCACGACACGCCGGACACGCTCGGCCTGTGGGGCCCGACGGTGACGGCGACCGGTCGCCAGCAGTTCGTGCTCGACGCGCTCTACGACGCCTCGGCGGCCGCCGTGAAAGAGGCCGTCGAAAGCGCGCGCCCGGCGACGATGGTGATCGCGTCGCCCAAGCTGCTCAACGATCCCTCGGACCCGAACAGCCTCACCGACGACTTCAACAAGGACATTCGCGATCCGGTCATCTTCGATCCGACGCTGACGATCGCGCGCTTCGTCGAGACCGGCAACTCAACGACGATCGGCACGCTGGTCAACTGGGCGAACCATCCCGAGGCATCGCACTTCTCCGATGTCGATGGCTCCGAGATTACCGCCCACTACGTGCACTGGCTGCGCGAAGGCATCGAGAACGGCGTGCTCGCGTCGGAGAGCTCGTACGCCGGCGCGGATCTCGCGGGCATCGGTGGCGTCACCGTGTTCGCGCAGGGCGCACTCGGCGGGCAGATCGGCTCGCTGCGCGGCACGCATCCCAAGCTCCCCGACGGCACGCCCACCACCGATGTCGGTCACGTGTTCGAGCAAGCGCTCGGCACCAATGCCGCGGCGATCGCGCTCGAAGCGCTCGCCGCCAGCGGCGAGTCCGTCACCGATCTCCCACTCGCGGTGAAGAGCGCGAAGTACAACGCGCGGATCGACAACACGTACTTCCACGTCGCGTTCTTGATCGAGCTGCTCGGTCCGCACGAGCTGATCGGCTACGACCCCGACGATCCGATCGAGGTCGGCAACCTGCCGTGGATGCCGATCCGCGCCAGCTTCCTGCAGGTCGGTCCCCTCGGCATGGCCACCGCGCCCGGCGAGCTCCATCCCGAGCTGTGGGTTGGCGGTTACGACGGCTCGTGGTCGCACGGCTACCCGCTGTTCGATCCCGAGAAGCCGAACCCGCCGAAGTTCGACGAGGCACCGGCACCGCCGTACATGCGCGACCTCGTGCTCGCACACACCGGCGTGCGGTATCCGATCCTCGCCGGCTGCGCCGAGGATTACGTGGGGTACGTGGTGCCGAACTACAACTACGCCCTCGACCCGCAGGATCCGTATCTGGTCGAGGCCGAAGGCGATCACTACGAAGAGGTCTACTCGCTCGGGCCCGATGTCGAGCAGCACGTGGTCCACCCGATCCTGCAGCTGCTGATGCATCGCCGTTAGGCGCCGAGGCCGTGTAACCTGGTCGAGTGACTCGGCTAGCGTTTGCCTTCCTTGCGCTTGCGGGCTGTGGCTCGGGCGTTCCGCTCGGTAGTGAGTGCAGCGAGGACGACCTCTGCGAGGACGGCGCGACGTGCGACTTCACCGATCCCGCGGGCGCGGTGTGCATCGACGGCGCCGGCGATCTCGATGGCGACGGGATCCAGAACGCCCAGGATTTCTGCAACCACGCTCCCGGCGGTCGCTTCGACGAGGACAACGATCAGATCGGCGACGATTGCGACGCGTGCCCGATCGCACGCCCGGCGAGCGATCCGGATACCGATGGTGACGCCGTCGATAGCCCGTGCGATCCGGATCCCACCACCGGCGGCGATCAGATCGTGGTGTTCGACGGCTTCAACAGCGGCATGCTGCCCGACAACTGGACGGCCACCGCCGGCTGGACGTTCGTCGGTGGCGAGGCGATCGCGACCGCGGTCGATGTCGTCAACAACGAGGTCCTGACCGCTCCGCTGCCGCTGGTGTCACTTCACGTCGCGGTGCTCGGTCAGTATCGGATCGACGAGCTGACACCGCAGGCCACCTCCAATCGCGCCGGCATCATCGCGGTCGATCAACGCCCCGCCGGTGGCGACGACATCAGCTGCTCCGGCGTGCGCACCGGTGGTGGCGACAACCTCGTGATCGACACGACGCTCAACGCGATGACCGACGGCTTCATGTCGAGCTTGTTCGACACCGCCGGGCTCTACCGCGTGACGCTCAAGCTCGATAACGCGCAGGCCGGTTGCGCGCTGATCGCCGACACCGAGACCGGCGCGACCCAGGCGACCACTGCCGGCGAAGCGGTGAATCAGGCCGGGCTGACGGTCAAGGGCGTGACCGCGCGCTTCCAGTACCTGCTCGTGATCCAGCGCGGCCCCGTCGATCCCAACTAGCACTACTGAGCCGAAACCTCGTCGGTGACGCGGTGACACTCGAAGACACCGCGAATGCGGTTGTGAAATACCCGACCGTGCGAAGAGCCGTCGCGCAGGTCCTCGTACACGTCGAGCGGAACG
>JACCYD010000878.1 GCA_013696695.1 Deltaproteobacteria bacterium
GGCCGCATTGAAGGCTGTCAGATCCGCCGCGAAGTCGGCGACCTCGGGGGCCACCTCCGAGGACGCGGGTTCGGGATCCGGCAACGGGGCCGGCTCGAGGGGCTCGAGGCGGCCGGCGTGCGGAGGAGGCGGTTCGGACCTCGCCATGACTGCGTGAGAGCCTTCGGGTGCCGGCTCGACGAGTACGATGCCTTCACCCGTGCACTCGACGCATGTGGTGCCGAGCGGACCGCCGAGTGGCGAGACCACGGCACGCGGAATCACGCGACCGATCCAGCCGGCGAGGCGCTCGGCGTCGACGAACACCAGACCCGATGGCGGCAGCTTGACGCGCGTGAGCGGGCGGGCGAGGCGCAGCGCCAGCGCGCCGTCGCCGCGGAACTGGACGACATGGACCTTGCCGCGCAGCCCGGGGACGTTGCCGTTCTCCCAGCGCAGTGTCGATTCGAACGCGAAGATCAGATCCTCGCGGAGGTACAGGATGTCGTCGTCGAGCTGCACCGCGGAGAAACGCTGATCCTTCGGCGGCATCGCGATCAAGTAGCCCTTGCCGGAGACCACGTGCATCGGCCGCTCGAATTGCTCGTCGGTCTGATGGCCGCGCGAGCGGCGCGTCGCCACTTCGTACGACAGGTCACCACCGGTGACGTGCACGCCTTCGAGGCGCGTCAGCACGCGATCGGTGACGCGAATGAGCAGTGCGCCATTGACCTCGATCTCGAACGCATCCGCGCTGTCGTCGGGGCGGATCAGCTCTTCGGTCGCGATCTCGGAGAGAGCGCGCGCCGCGTACGCCCCCGACATCGTGCGTGCGGCGCTCGTCGACGCGGGCACCACCGACGCGACTGCCTGCGAGAGCCGCGAGCTCTGAATCGCCACCGGTACCGCTTGCGACCTCGCCTGGAGCTCGGTGGTCTCGCGGCTGCTCAGCACGAAGCGTTGCGACGCGGTAATGTTGGTCGCCGGCTCCGGCTCGATCGTGATCTCGGGCGACGAGTGCTCGGGCTTGACGATCTGGATCGAGCCCGAACCCGTCATCTGGATCGCGATCGCCGACGACGAGGGCGGGGATGGATCCGGGCTCCGCTTCGGCGGCGCGCCGGGCGGCTTGGTGCGCGGCTCGGCCGGGGCTTTGATCGACTTACGCGCGACCATCGGCTCTGGTGCCTTCGCGATCGGTCCGCCAGGCGGACGACCGAGCTGCGCCAGGATGCCGTCGCGCTCAGTCTGCGTCAGGTTCACCTCGATCTCGGTGGCGAGCTCGTTCTGCCCGGCCATCAGGAACGAGCGGAACGCCTCGGCATAGCGACCCGCGCGCGCGTACGCGAGCCCGAGGTAGCTGACGGCGCGGCCCTGGCTCGGATCGAGCGAGCGGCTCGCCTCGAGCGAGTTGATCGCACGCTCGGCGTCGTTGAGCTTCAGGTAGACCAGCCCGAGGTTCAGGCGGTGCGAGGCATCGGTGGGCGCCAGCTCGACGAGCTCCTCGTAGATCGGCCGCGCGGCGTCGAGCTCGTTGGCTCGAAAGTGCGTGAGTCCGAGCAGCGCCATGATTTTCTGATTTTCGGGATCGATGTCCAACGCCTGGCGGAACGCACGCTGCGCGTCCGCGACCTTGCCCTGCTTCAGCAGGTCGCTGCCGCGCACGATCGCCTGATCGATGGCTTCGCGATCGCGCGCCGGTGTCACCACTGTGTTGATGTTCGCCCGAAACCACTCCGTTTGTCACGGTACGGGACCGAATCGCTCGACGGTGATGCTGCCGCCGGTGTCGATGGTCAGCGCGATCGTGCCTTCGATATCGGTACGCGCGACCTCTGCCCCGGCAGCGCGCCAGCGGGCGACCACCGCCGGCGAGGGAAATCCGAACAGGTTATTTCGACCGCACGAGATCACGGCCAGCGCCGGGCGGGTGGCCTCGACGAGCGCTGCCGCCGAGGAGGTCGGGCTGCCGTGGTGCGCGACCTTGACGACGTCGACGCGCCCGAGGCCGTGATCGACCAGCAGCTCCTCGCCTTCGAGCTCGACATCGCCGGTGAACAGCAGCGTGCGACCGGCGTAGCGCACCGCGACGACCAGCGAGTTGTCGTTGACCGATCGCACGGGGTCGGCCGCGAGCTCGACGGGCGCGTCCGCCGCCGGTCGATACCGCGGTGCGAGTAGCTCGATCTCGACGCCAC
>JACCYD010000096.1 GCA_013696695.1 Deltaproteobacteria bacterium
CGCAACCGACCTCGATGGCGATCGCCGGGCCCGCCGGGGCTTCGCCAGTGCCGTGGCACGCGAGACACTTCGTGTCAGCCTTGCCGGAGAACCGCTTCGCCGTGGTCGCGTGAGCCGTGAGCTTCCAGGCCGCGAGCTGCGGTGCGTGACAGCTGCCGCACGCCGCGCTGCCGGTCCAGTCGCGCTTGTTTCCGCTCGCGACCGTGCCCGCCGCGATCACCGCGACAAGGACGGTCAGCGCGGCCACTACGCGGGGCGCTGTCAGCCCGCTCGTCATCGGCGCACCCTACCGCGGGTAGCTGGTGCTGTGGTACGCAAGCTTCGTGGCGCACGTGATCGGCCTGACCGGCGGCATCGCGTCGGGCAAGAGCACGGTCGCGAGGCTGCTCGCGGCGCGGGGCGCGGCGATCGTCGATGCCGATCAGCTCGCGCGGCAGGTCGTCGAGCCCGGGCAACCGGCTCTCGGCGAGCTGATCAGCCGGTTCGGCGCGGCCATCCTGACGACCGACGGCACGCTCGATCGCAAGCGCCTCGGTGCGATCGCCTTCACGGATCCCGCCGCACGCGCGGATCTCAACCGCATCACCCATCCGCGAATCGCCGCGGCGAGTGCCTCGGCGATCGCGACGTGGTCGGATGCCGGAGCCGGCGTGGTGTTCTACGAGGCGGCGCTGCTGGTCGAGAACGGCAGCCACCGCGCCCTGCCCGCGCTGCTCGTCGTCAGCGCGTCCCCGGAGGTCCAGCTCGCGCGCGTGATGGCACGCGATCAGCTGTCGCGGGAGGATGCCGCGAAGCGCATCGCGTCGCAGCTGCCGCTCGCCGACAAGCGCGCTGTCGCGACGTGGGTCATCGAGAACGACGGCGACGAGGAAGCGCTGTCGCGCGAGGTCGATCGCGTGGTGTCGGCGATCGAAGCGAAGCTCGGCCCGATTGCCGTCTCCCAGCAGACCCGTGCAGAGACCGGACGCACGCCGAGGCCCACCGGCGCCCTCGCGCTGGTCACCGGCTTTCCCGCGTTCACCGCCAAGCGCATGATCGCGAAGCTGCTCGAGGCGGAGCCGGACACCAAGCTGTTCGTGCTCGCGCAGACCAAGTTCGCCGACGAGGCCGCGACGTATCTCGAGTCGGTCACTGCATCTTTTCCTGGCAAGCAGGGGCGCGCCGAGGTCCTGATCGGCGACGTCTGCGACATGGATCTCGGACTATCGAGCGCCGAGTACCGCGCGCTGTCGAAGCAGCTGACCTGGATCCACCACCTCGCCGGCATCTATTTCATGGGCGTCGACGATGCGACCGCGCGGCGGGTCAACGTCGCCGGCACGCGCACGATGCTCGATCTCGCGCGCGATGCAGGGCGCCTCGAGCGCGTCGTGCACTGGTCGACCGCGATGGTCTCGGGCGATCGCAAGGGCACGGTCTACGAGGAAGACCTCGAGGTCGGGCAGAAGTTTCACAACGGCTACGAGCGCACCAAGTACGAGGCCGAGCGCCTGGTCCGCAACGCGATGCGCCAGCTACCGATCACCGTCATGCGCCCCGGCATCATCGTCGGTGACACCCGGACCGGTGCGATCGACAAGCTCGACGGGCCGTACTACCTGATGGTGCTGATCGCCACCAACGCGTCGGGTTTGCGTCTGCCCCTGCTCGGCCGCGGCGACAGCCCGCTCCATCTGGTACCGATCGATTTCGTGATCGACGCCGCGTGGCACGTCGGTCGGCAGGAAGCCTCGGCCGGCAAGACGTTCCACCTCGTCGATCCCGCGCCGATGACCGCGCGCCAGGTGTTCGACAGCGTCGCCGAGCACGCGAACACCGAGAAGCCGCGCGGGCACATTCCCGGTCCGCTCGCGCGCGCCGTGCTCAAGACGCCGGGGCTCGCCCGGCTAGGACGCGGCCCGCTCGCGTTCATGGATCTCCTCGACCACGCGGTCCACTACGACCAGACCAACACGATCCAGGCGTTGGCGGGCAGCCGGATCGTGTGCCCGCCGCTTGCCGATTATCTCGGCACGCTCGTGCGCCACGTGATCGACGTGTCGAAGCCCGGCGCCCCCGCGGCGCGCCCCTCGTACGAAGACATTCCCGACCCGCTGGCCTAGCGGGGGCACCCGCACGCTGGCGATACTGACCTGGTGTCAGCGTGGTGACGTGGTGGAAGAACCTGCTGATGTGGTGGCGCGCGCGTCGACTGTTCGACAGGGGCCGCGAGAACACCGTGTTCGTGCACCTCTGGCGTGGCGAGCACGACGCGGCGAGACGCATGCTCGAAGCTGCCGACCATCCGACCAACGCGTTCCAGCTCGCATGTCTCGAGCTCGAGCTCGGCAACTTCGACGTCGCGGAGCGGTGGGCGCTGCGGCTGCCTGCCAGCGATCCGTTGCGCACCGTCGTGCTCGAGCTGATCGGCCGGCGCTCGGCCGTACCCGGCGCGTTTCGCGGCGCCTCCGCGTCATGGCTGTCGTCGCTGGAAGCGGCGTGGGACGCTGCCGGTCGGCCGGATCTGCGAAACCACGCGGCACTCTCTGCCGACTTCCAGAAGTCGATCGATGTCGGCGATGCGACCGCACTCGTCGGCTCCGATCGCATGGCGTGGCTGTGCATGACGCAGACCCAGGGCTGGTTGCCTCGCCGCAGGCCGGCGGACGCGCGCGCGTGGGCGGCGGAGGCCGTCGACCGCTCGGTCCCGGAGCTGGTGATCGCGTTTCACAACCTCACCGGGTGGTTCGAGCCCGCGAAGACGAAGGTCGACGCGACGCGCGTGATCGATGCGCTCGCCGTCCAGGCACCGCGCGATCTATTCGTGCAGCTCATGCGCTTCGCGATCCGCAAGCCGCCGTTTGTCGAGACGACTGTCGCGGAGCTCGAGGCCATCCTCGAGGCCTGCGTCGTGGATGGCTCGGTGCAACAGCTGGTGTACGACCGGTTCGAGCACGTCGCCCGACTCGCTGGAAGCAAGTCGGCAGGGCCGCTCGCGTTCGCCGGCTGGTGCGTCACGCTGCTGCTCCCCGACCTCGCATACCTGTTCAAGCTGTTCGATGCCACCACCGGCGCGTTGCAGCCACGCATCGCGGAGACCTATCTCCGACTAGGTCGCCGAATCCACGAGGACGGAAGCCTGATCGGCTTCTTGTTCGGCACCACCCTGATCAGGCGTGCGGCCACGGTGCTGGATCGCCAGGACCTCTTCGACGAGCTCGCGCGTTACGAGGAGGAAGTTCGCCACTACGTTCCGGTCAGCAATCACCTGCGGCTCGACCCGCAAATGTGGCCGATACCGACGTTGAACTGCGAGTACCTGGAGCGCTGCCGGCTCGGCGAGCGTGCGCATTTCCGCGACATGCTGCGACGCCAGGGCGTGCTCAAGGCTTGACGCCGACGGCGGCCGTCACGTGATCGACGTGACGAGGCCCAGCGACCGTGCCGGCGGCTCGCGACCGTCGCACGAAGACATTCCCGACCTCGCTAGGTCGCGGGCTACTCGGCGTCCGCCGCCGCGAGGATTTCGTCGCTGCTGAGAGCGCGCGTGATGACACGCAAGTCGTCGAGCTCCCCGAGGAAGTGCCCCGTGCCGCTGTTGAAGCTCCCCACCATGACGAACGGAGCGCCACCGTTCATCCTCACCATCTTGCCGATCCCAGCGGGGTCCGTCTTGATCGGCACACCATCGAGGTAGAGCTGCGTCCCGATGTCCGGGTCGAACACGCAGGCGACATGGTGCCAGCGCCCGGGAACGAAGTTGCCACCGACCAGAATCGAGAACGTGAAATCAGCGAAGCCCAACGTACAGGAGACCTCCACCCCGCTCTGCACGCCGAGCCCCCACTGGTTGAAGTTGTCGAGGATCGCTTGAGGATCGCTGCCTTCTAGCCATCGAAAGAAGGCGTCGAACGTGAGCGGCCCAGGAACGTCGAGCGCGCCCATGTTCTCGATCTCGATCTTACTGGTTGCCTCGAGCGACACGGCACCCTGACCGTTATGTTTAGCGGGCGAGACATTCAGCAGCCTGGCATCGTTGCCCTCGCCAGAGTCATCGGTGGTTTCGAGATCGCCGAGGTCATCCTCGAAGGTCAGGCACAACTGAATTCCCGACACCTTGCACTGCGCCGCACGTTGATCGAGGTCGAAGATCAGATGGCACCCCGAAAGCAAGACCCAGACCGCAGCCACGCGCATGCGTCATTGTAACACCTGCCACCTGTCGTTGGTTCGCCCCCGATCGGGCAGCGACTAGGGCGTGACGCCGACGGCCGAGAACAGCGGTGCGCTCGCGTACACGACGCCCGCACGCACCGTCCGCTCGATCGTGCGCAGCTGCTTGATGTCGGCGAGTGGATCGCCGGTCAGGATCGCGAGGTCGGCGCGCTTGCCGACCGCGATCGAGCCGAGCTTCTTCTCGAGCCGCATCGCGCGCGCGGCTTCGGTAGTCGCCATCCGGATCGCGTCGATCTGCGGGATGCCAGCGGCGACCAGCAAGCGCAGCTCGTGGTGAAGCATCAGGCCGGCGATGTGATCGGTGCCGGCGACCACATGGAGCTTGGCCTTCCACATCATCTTGACGGCGGCGAGCATCTTGGTCCACGCGCGTGCGTAGAGCTCGCGCTTTCCGCCGTCGAGCGGGAGCCCACCGGTGATGAACCCGCGCTGGATCTGCGACGGCAGCCGCTCGACCGTGTCCTCGGTGCCGGGAACGAGCTTGCCGGGCGCGCTGACGTAGAGGCCCTCGAACACCGCGAGCGTCGGGTCGAGCACCGTCTTGTTCTTGCGCAGCAGCTCGATGAACTCACGCATCGGTTTGCCGTCGAGATCGAAGGCGCCCATCTTCTCGCCGACCAGCGTGAACCGCGTGGTGTCGCGCGTGTCGGTGTCCTTGGTCGCGAAGAAGTTCAGCAGGATCTGATTGATGTGCTCGATACCGTCGTAGCCGGCGCGTACCGCTTCGTTCGCGACCATGTGGATCGGGACATGGCCGGTGACGAGCATGCCGCGCGCGTGCGCTTCCTTCGTGATCACCGGCACCAGCTCGACCTTCACCGAGTTGTAGATCTTGACGCCTTCGTAGTTCCGCTTCGCGTAGTACTCGACGGCGGCCTTCGCTTCGTCGACGGTCTCCGCGGTGACGATCGAGGATGCCGCCTTCTCGTTGCGGCCCTCGATGAAGCCGAACCGCACGACCGACGGGCCGATCGCGGTGCCATCGTCGAACCGCTCCTTGAGATCGTCGAGGAGATCGGGCTCGTTGCCGACATCGCGTGCGGTGGTGACACCGGAGGCGATGTTCAACACGCCATCGTTGGGGCCGAGGTGTGCGTGCATGTCGATCAGGCCCGGCATCACGCGCTTGCCGGCGAGGTCGATGACCTCGGCACCGGCGGGAATCTCGACCTTGGGACCGACCGCCTTGATCGTATCGCCAACGACGAGGATCGTCTGATCCGCGGCCCACACGCCCTTGTCGACATCGAGCACGCGCGCGTGCGTGAGTGCGAGCCCCGCCGCGGGTGGCACGTGGCGGTTCGCGGCCGCGAGCTTCGCGCTGATCGCGCGGGTCAGCACGTCCTGGTGGTCGACGACCTGCGGGATCGCCGACTCCCAGCCTTCGATGACCTCGGACTGCCACGACGAGAAGTTGCCGAACCAGGTGCCGTCGGCGTCGAACCAGGTATAGAGCGGCGAGAAGTCGATGCCGTAGACCGCGTAGCCGGTGATCGCGCGCTTGCTGCCGTTCGCGATGACCTCGAACGTGCCGACCGGTTCGACCCGCGCGGTGCCGGAGGGCAACAGCGCGATCGAGCCGCCGGCCTTGCGCGCCGCGGGGACCAGCAGGTCGAGCAGCGGACCAGGTGCGATCGGGATGAAGAACGCGGGTGTCGCGAGCTCGCGATCGCCATGCTCCTCTTCGGAC
>JACCYD010000894.1 GCA_013696695.1 Deltaproteobacteria bacterium
GCGATACGCGATCGACCACAGCATGCTCTTCATGCCGGCGCCGAGCTTCGGATCCCGGTAGTCCTCCATCAGGCGGACGTTGGCGACCAGCGACTCGCCGACCGATTCGATCACCTCGGCGACGCGCGACGCGGGGATGTCTTCGGACAGCAGGATCGAGACGTCGCGCGCCGAGCCGGGGAATTTCGGGATCGGCCTCATCTGCGCCGGCCCTGTCAGCGGCAGGTGCGAGAGATCGACATCGAACGCGAACACGGCGCCATCGACGCCGAGCTTCGCGCGCGTTCGCGGATGCACCTCGCCGAACCAGCCGATCACGACGTCGTCGAACAGCAGCTCGCCGGCGACGCCGGGATGGAGATACGACACGGTCGACGTCGCACGCGTCTTGACGAGGAGGTTGCCGCTGACCGCGTGGATCGCGATCAGCGCGAGCGCCTTGGCATCGAACGCGTCCCACGGCGTGCCATTGCCGAGCTGCGCGGGGCGGCGCCCGGCGAGCACGCCGGCCGCCCACACCGGCTCGTCGGCGAGCTCGGTGATCGGTCGCTCGGTCATGCCACCGCCGCGACGCAAGAACACGCTGCCGACCTCGAACAGCGCGATGTCCGGCCGGCCGTGGCTCTGGTTGCGCGTGACCGCGGCAAGCAGGTTCGGCACGAGCGACGTACGCATCACCGCCTGATCCGCGGACATCGGGTTGCGCAACGCGATCGGCTGCGCGCGGCGATCGGCCTGCGGCAGCACGAGCGACATGTTGCGATCGACCGAGTGGAAACCGAACGTGATCGCCTCGTACGGACCAGCCGCGGCAAGCGCCGCGCGCGCGAGCTCGGCGCGATCGGGCGGCTGGATCGGTGGTGCCTGGCGCATCACCGGCAGCGTGCCCGTGACCTGCTCGTAGCCGACGACGCGGATGATCTCCTCGATGACATCGACCTCGCGCGAGATGTCGGCCCGTGCCGAGGGTGGCGTGACCTCGAGCAGCTCGTCGGCGCCACCGACGCCGCACCCGAGCCGCATCAGCGCGTCGCGACAGGTGCCCGGATCGAGCGGCACGCCGGTCAACATCCGCACGCGCGGCATCCGCACGGCGATCGGCTTCGGCTTGCGCTCGTTCGGATACGCGTCGACGGCGTCGCCGATGACCTTGCCGCCCGCGAGCTGGCACAGCAGTCGCGCGGCGCGCGCCGACGCGAGCGCGGCGACCTCTGGATCGACGCCGCGCTCGAACCGATGCGAGGCTTCGCTGTGCAAGCCTAGCCGGCGCGCGGTGCGCCGCACGGCGATCGGCAGGAAGCTCGCGGCCTCGAGCAGCACGCGCGTCGTCTTCGAGGTGACCTCGGTGTCGAGCCCACCCATCACGCCGGCGAGCGCGACGCCTCGGACGCCATCGCGGATCATCAGATCGCCCGGCACCAGCGTGCGCTCGATGTTGTCGAGGGTCTTGAACACTTCGCCATCGTGCGCGGGCGTGACGTTGATGACGCCCGCGTTCAGCGTGTCGGCATCGAACGCGTGCAGTGGCTGCCCGAGCTCGAACATCACGTAGTTCGTGATGTCGACCAGGTTCGAGATCGGCCGCACGCCCACCGCTTTGAGCCGCTGCGCGAGCCGCATCGGCGACGGCTTGACGTCGACGCCATCGATCACGCGCGCGATGTACCGCGCGCTCAGCTTCGGATCCGCGATCTCGACGCGGATCCCGGCCTTGCCAGGCTGGGAGATGTGCGCCGAAAGATCCGTATCGGGTGCGATCAGCCTGCCGCGCAGCATCGCGCACAGCTCGCGCGCGATGCCGTAGTGGCCGAGCACGTCGCCGCGATTCGCGGGCGCGTTGACCTCGAGCAACCAGTCATCGAGGAACAGCGCCTTCTGCGCGGGCGCACCGAGCTGCGTGGTGTCATTCGCGTCGAGCACCACGATGCCCGAGTGATCACTACCGAGCCCGAGCTCGTCTTCCGAGCACAACATGCCGGGCGACACGACGCCCTTCACCGGCTTCGGCGCCAGCGTCATCCCATTCGGTAGCGTGGCGCCGATCTGCGCCCACAACACCTTGCCGCCCGCGTTCGGCACGTTGGTCGCGCCGCACACGACCTGCGTCGACGGCCCGCCGCGCTCGACGATGACATCGACCAGCGTCAGCTTGTCGGAGCTCGGATGCGGCTGCTTGCCGACGACCTCCGCGACGACGACGCCGGTGAAGCCGCCGCCGAGGTTGGTGATCGCTTCGATCTCGAGCCCACCGCGCGTCAACACGCGTGCGCCCTCCTCGACCGTCGGTTGCTGATCGAGGTCGCAGAGCTCGAGTAACCAGCTCCACAGGATCTTCATTAGAACTGCTCCAGGAACCGAAGGTCGCCTTCGTAATAGAACTTGATGTCGTTGACGCCGTGGCGAAGCATCGCCATTCGTTCGAGGCCCATGCCGAAAGCGAAGCCGGTGTACTTCTCCGCGTCGATCTTGACGTGCGCGAACACCTCGGGATCGACCATGCCGGAGCCACCGATCTCCACCCAGCCGGTCTGCTTGCAGACGCGGCACGTCGACAGCTTTGGCGGCTTGCCCATGCAGAAGCTGCACTGCATGTCGACCTCGGCGCCGGGCTCGACGAACGGGAAGTAGCTCGGCCGCAGGCGGATCTCGAGATCGCGCTGGAAGAACCGCGACACGAAGTGGATCAGCACGCCCTTGAGGTCCGCGAACGAGATGTCCTTGTCGACGGCGAGCCCCTCGATCTGCGTGAACATCGGCGAGTGCGTCGCGTCGTCGTCGCGGCGATACACCACGCCGGGCGCGACGATCCGGATCGGCGGCGTCTGCGTCAGCATCGTCCGCACCTGCACGGGGCTAGTGTGCGTGCGCAGCAGGATCTCGTCGCCCGTGATGTAGAAGGTGTCCTGCATGTCGCGCGCGGGATGCTCCTTCGGGATCGCGAGCGCCTCGAACGTGTGCCAGTCGGTCTCGATCTGCGGCCCGTCGGCGACCACGAAGCCGAGCTCGCTGAAGATCTGCACGGCCTCGAGCCGCACCTGCGTCATCAGGTGAAGCCGACCACCACCGGCGGGACGCGCCGGCAGCGTGACATCGACCTTGCGCGCGAGATCCGCCTGCGCGGCGACGTTGACCAGATCGTCGAGCTTCGCGGCGGTGCGCTCCTCGATCACTTGCTTGACCCGGTTCGCCGCCTGCCCGACCAGCGGGCGATCCCCGGCGGCCAGCTTGCCGAGGTCCTTCATGACCTCCGACACCTTGCCCTTCTTGCCGAGGAACTGGGCCTGCGCGGCGCGAATCGCCTGCTCGTCGGCGAGCGGCTGGATCGCGGCGAGGAATTCTTCGCCGAGACGGTCGAGGGTCGCGATCAGCTCATTTGCATTCATGAGGACACCAGACGCAAAAACGGCGGCTCTTGCGGAGCCGCCGTCGTTGATAACCGAACCAGAAGGACGCCGGACGACTAACTACGCTGTTGCGATCGTCTTAAACGCAACCGGATCGCTGATCGCGATCTCGGCGAGCATCTTGCGGTTCAGCTTGACGCCGGCCGCCCCGAGCTTGCCGATCAGCTTCGAGTACGAGATGCCGAGCGTGCGCGCGCCGGCGTTGATGCGCTGGATCCAGAGCGAGCGGAAATCCCGCTTCTTGATCTTGCGCGACCGGTACATGTGCATCCAGGCGTGCTGCACGGCCTCGTTGGCGACGGCGTGGCAGCTCGAACGCTTGCCGCGGAAGCCCTTCGCATGCTTGAGCAGGCGGTTGCGACGGCGGCGAGCCTTGAATCCTCGTTTAGCGCGGGGCATGGCGTTCTCTTTAATCCTTGTAGGGCAGCAGCTTTTCGATCTGGTGATGGTGCGCGGACGGCACGTAGCCGGCGAGCCGCAGCTGGCGCTTGCGCTTCTTGCTGCGACCGGTGAGGAGGTGCCGCTTGAACACCTTCCTGAACTTGAACTTGCCGGTGGCAGTGCGCTTGAACCGCTTCTTGGCACCGGAATGAGTTTTGACCTTGGGCATGGCTATCTGCTTCGTCGACGGGAAAGGCTGGTTCTTATGCCCCACACAAGGCACGAACACAAGGGTCTTCCAGCGGTTTGGATGACCGATGGAAGCCCTGGTGAAAAGCGACGATCTCCTGGGATGACGACGACTTAGGCCTTGGCGTCGGTGGCATCGGTCGCCACGGCCTCGCCCGGCTCGTCTTCGTCGCTGTCATCGACGTCGGCGTTGATCTGATCCTCGTCCAGATCATCATCTTCCTCGTCGACCTCGTTGATCGGCGGAGCTTGCTTGCCCGGCTGATCCTTCTTCTGCGCGAGGGCGGCCTGCGCAGCGGCAGCGGCGGCCTTCTTCGCGTTCTGCGCCTTCTGCACGACGCCCGGCTTCGGCGCGATCACCATGATCATGCGCCGGCCTTCCATCGTGTTGTTGGCCTCGACGCTGGCGATATCCGCGCAGCGATCGATCACGCGATGGAGCACGTTGAGACCCGTCTGCGGGTGCGTGATCTCGCGACCACGGAACACGACGGCGAGCCGCACCTTGTTGCCTTCTTCGAGGAAGCGGCGCACGTGCTTCACCTTGAAGTCCATGTCGTGCCCTTCGGTCTTCGGCCGGAACTTGATTTCCTTGGTCTCGACCGTCGAGGCACGCTTGCGCGCCTGCTGCTTCTTCTTCGCTTCCTCGTACTTGTACTTGCCGTAATCCATGATCCGGCAGACGGGAGGAAACGCGCGCGGCGAGATCTCGACCAGGTCGAGCCCCTTCTCCTCGGCGAGTCGCAGCGCTTCGTGCGTCGGCAAGATGCCGAGCTGCTCTTCCTCGAGGATGACCCGGATCTCCGGGACGCGAATTCGGTGGTTGATGCGCAGGCCCTGCTCGGGGCGGCGGCGGTCAAAACGTCCAGGCGGTCGACCGTTCATCGTGCGTAGCTCTGATGCATGTGATCTCGGAGGCTCCTCTGCTCGTGGGCAGGCGCCGGTTGTACCCCGGTCCCAGCACACGTGGGAGCGGCTTTTCCCGTTTTTCAGCCGGGCGGGTTTCGCCCCCCGGGAGTCTTTTGCGGAAAGTAACGGTCGAGCTGGCTCTTGAACGCGCCAAGCCCAGCCTGGATCTCGGGTCATCGGGGTGGGAACGAGCTCGTCGTAGAGCGAGAGGTCCGGATCGCGAAGCGAGAGTGCGTCGAGCACCGGATCGCCGAGGCGCAAGGGCGCCGG
>JACCYD010000939.1 GCA_013696695.1 Deltaproteobacteria bacterium
GCGTCGGCCTCAGCTTGTGACAAGCTGAGGCGTGAGGTTCGTCGCGCTCCTGCTCGCGCTTGTCGCGTGTGCGACTCCGCCCGCGCCGCAACATCCAGTGGCCGGGTATGGCCGACAAGTGTCGGCCAGTAGCACGCAGCTCGCGAAGCTCGAGGCGAGCGCAGATCTCGACGGCAAGCCGGTCGGCGCCGGCGATGGCGTGACGATCGCGATCGTGTTCGCGTCGTGGTGTCCGCACTGTCACAAGGAGCTCGACATCCTCGCGAAGCTGCGACCGTCGTATCCGTCGCTGCGCGTGATCGGTGTCAACTATCGCGGCCACGAGGAGTACGGCGATCGCGGGAACGCCGAGGCGCTGCGCAGCTACGTCGCGAAGACCGCGCCGTGGCTGCGGGTGATCCCCGCGGACGACGCGTTGTTCGAGCTACTCGGCCGCCCGCCGTTGATCCCGACGATCTACGTCTACAACCGCGCAGGCGCGCTGGTCGAGGTCTACAGCCGGCGCGAGCGCGCGATGCCGGATGGCGACGAGCTGCGCGAGCTACTCCGTCGGATCGGCAGCTGACTCGTCCTCCTCGACGAGCGGCCGCGCCTTGCCGCGATAGAACGCGATGAACACGATCACACCGAGAGCGGTCATCACGAGCCCGAGCAAGCTCGGCCAGAACGTGGTGTAGACCGTGTTGACGAGCAGCAGCAACGCGACGATCACGAACAGGATCGGCACGATCGGAAACCCCGGCGTCCGAAATGGCCGGGCGCGCCGCGGCTCGCGGATCCGCAGCAACACGACCGAGCCCGCATTGAGCGCGTAGAACAGCCACGACGCGAACACCACCGCGTCGGTCAATTGATCGAAGCGGCCCGACAGCGCGAACGCGATCGCGAGCGCGCCTTGCACGAGCACCGCGATCGTCGGTACCCGCGACTTGCTCGACAGCTTCCCGAGCGGCGGCGGTGCGAGGTTGTCGCGCGCCACCGCGAACGGGACGCGCGCACCGGTCAACATCGAGCCGTTCATCGCCGACAGCGCCGACAGCGCCATCGCACCGGCGAGCAATGCCGCCGTGGTGTTACCGAGGAACTGCGACCCGACCTTCGCGGCAACGGCGGGCGCATCGGGGAACTCCGTCGACGACGACGTGCGCACCTCGTCGAACGGCAGCGCGAAGAAGTAACCGAGGTTGACGATCGCATACGTCGCGAACACCACGATCATGCCGCCGATGATCGCGCGCGGAAGGTTGCGCTGCGGATCGCGCACCTCGCCCGCCGCCATCGGCAAGTTGTTCCAGCCGTCGTATGCCCACAGCGCGGCGAGCACCATCGCGCCGAATGCGCTCCACCCCGGGAACGGCCCACCGCCGCTCGTCACGTGATCGATGCTGCCGGTGGGTGCGAGGAACGCGCCGCACGCGAGGCCGGCGATCAACAGCACCTTCAGCACGGTCATCGCCGTTTGTAGATTTCCGCCGGAACGCACGTTCATGCAGTTGATCGCGGTGAACACGACGATGAACCCGATCGCTGCGACCTTCGTCGCATCGAGCTCGAGCGGCCCGAGCTCGACGACGTACCCCGTCACCGGTGCGAACACGCCGATGAACAACGCCGAGCCGACGGCGTACGCCGCGATCGATCCTGGTGTCGCGATCCAGAACCGGTTCCAGGCGTAGAGGTAGCCCATCAGCGGTCCGTAGCCGCGACGCAGGTACACGTACTCGCCGCCGGCGGCGGGAAACATCCCGCCGAGCTCCGCATACGTCAGCGCACCGAAGAACGACAGTGCACCCGCGACCGCCCACGCGACGAGCACCCACAACACCGAGCCGCCGAGCTGCGCCATCACGGCGGTCTTGAGGAAGACGCCGGTGCCGATGATCGTGCCGACGACGAGCGAGGCCGCTCCCCACGGTCCGAGCCCGCGCACCAGCTTCGTCATCGGACGTGTTGTACCCTGCCGCGGTGATCGTTCACGTCATCGACGGCACGTACGAGCTGTTCCGGGCGTGGTTCGGCGCGCCGCACCAGCTCGCCCACGGCAAGGAAGTCGGCGCCGTGCGCAGCATGATCCGCAGCTTCTCGGCGATGCTGTCGCGCGGTACGATCAAGTACGGCGGCGTCGCGTTCGATCACGTGATCGAGTCGTTCCGCAACGATCTGTTCGCCGGCTACAAGACGGGCGAAGGCATCGACCCCGCGCTCGTCGCCCAGTTCGAGCTCGCCGAGCGCGCGACCACCGCGATGGGCCTCGTGGCGTGGCCGATGGTGGAGTTCGAAGCCGACGACGCGATCGCGACCGCGGCTCACCACCTCGAGATGGATCCGCGCGTCACGCAAGTGCGGATCACGGCCGTCGACAAGGACATGTGCCAGTGCGTGATCGGCGAACGCGTCGTGTGCTGGGATCGATTCAAGGACGTCGTGCTCGACGAGCCCGCGGTGATCGCGAAGCACGGCGTGCCGCCGCGCTCGATTCCTGATCTGCTCGCGCTCGTCGGTGACACCGCCGACGGCATCCCCGGACTGTCGGGGTGGGGCAAGTCGTCTGCCGCGAAGGTGCTGTCGACCTACGGCACGATCGATGCGATCCCCGACGACAATACCAAGTGGACACTCGCGTTGCGCGGCAGCGACCGGCTTGCCGCTTCGCTGCGCGGCGCGCGGGCCGAAGCCGCGCTGTATCGGACGCTCGCCACGCTGCGCGTCGATTGTCCGATCACGTGCGATCTCGATTCGCTGACCTGGCGCGGTGTCGATCGCCCTGCGCTCGAGAAGATCTGTCGCGAGCTCGATCTCGCGCCCGGGACCGTGACGCTCGCCGATCGTTTGATCGTTAGTTGATCACGATCGGATACGAGAACGTCAGGCCGTTTTGCGAGCGCGGCAGCAAGAGCGTCTTGCCCACGGTGATCGCGCACTGTTCGATCGCCGGATCCGGAGATTGCTGGATCTCGACGCTCGTCACCCTGCCATCGCTGCCGACCTTGAACAACATCTTCAGCGTGCCCGTGGCGGTGGTCGTGTCGGCACACCTTCGGAGACGCGCCTTGATCTTGTTCATGGCGTCGACGATGTCTTGTCGCCCGGGCGCGTTCGGAAGCCCCGCTGACTTCGGCGACTCCGCCGGCGCGCCGTCGACATCGCTCGGCGGTGGCGGCTTCGCGGTGGTGGGAGGACGAGGAGACGTGGCGGTTCGCGGCCGCGCCGTCGGTGGGGGCCTCGGCGGTGGTGCGGTTGTCGACGGCGCAGCAGCCTTCGGTGCTGCTGCCGGGGCCGCCGCGTTCGGCTGTTCCACCGCCGTCACCTGGGTATCGGCCGCCTGACGATCCGCGTGCCGACCTGCCGACGAGGTCGCGTGCTCGATCGACTTCGCCGCGTCCTGCTTCGACAGGCCCCACGCGACGGATTGATCGACGCGCGCCTTGATGCCGGATTCGAGCGACCACAGCGCGTTGTTGTGCGCGAGCTCGATCACGACCGAGCCATCGATGCCGGTATCGATCACCTCGTCGGCTGCCACCGGGTTACTTAGTGCGAGCGTGCGTGTCGTCGAGCCGCGCGTCGCCGTGACCTTGCCGGCCAGCTCGCGCACCTTGCCGGCATCAGCCGCGACACTCGTGATGTCGCGCGACGGATCGCCGCCCGGTTCGCTGCCTCCGCCGCAGGCCGCCACCAGAATCACCGCGAGCGCGCGCCACATGCTCTGGATTCTACGCACATGCGACCGCGACGGTCTGCTTGCTGATGCGCTGGACATCGGTCTGGTTGGACACTGACAGACCTCACCGCATTGGCGGCCAGATCAAACCTGGCATGCTCGGGTCGTGCGGATGTTTTTGATCTTGCTTGTCGCGATGGCCGCTTGTACGGCGTCGTCGCAACGAGCCTCGATGCGTCCGACCACCGGCGGCATCGCCGGCCTCGCGCGCGACATGGACAGTGGCGATCCGGTCGCGAAGGCCGAGATCCGGATCCTCTGGCTGCAACAGGGCACCAACCAGGGGCGCACCACGACCTCGGGCGACAACGGCCTCTACGACATCGAAACGCTTGTCCCCGGCAAGTATCAGCTGGTCGCCGTGTTCGCTGGTCAGCCGGTCGAGGTCTCGAACATCGACGTCCGCGCCGGTCAGATCACGATGGTCGACATCGTGTTCACGCTCGGTCGTCCCGATCCGATCAAGGTCGACTTCGGAAGCGCGAAGGCGAGCCAGATCGAGCGCTATCGGCCGAGCAACGTGACAGCCAGCGTCGCGATCATCGAGGGCACCGTCAGCGACACCGCGACGAAGCAGCGCGTTGCGGGCGCGGTGGTGACCGCGGTGATCGGTGACGATTCGAACCGGACGCAGCAGACCGTCAGCGACGATCACGGCCGGTTTCGGTTCGAGACCTATCCCGGCACCTACTCCGTGAGCGCCTACTATTCAGTCGGCGGGCGCGGCCAGATCGAAGTCCGGCGCAGCAACATCTCCGTCCAGGGCGCCGAAGCGGTGCACGTCCCGCTCTGGATCGAGATGGATCGCTAATCGAACCAGTAGCGAATTCCGATCGAGCCCTCGAGGTGCGGCCCGAAACGGTCGTCGTAGCCGAAGAACAGATCCGCGACGAACGTCAGCTGGATCCAGACATCGAGCGGCACCTTGTTGAAGTCGAACGCGATCCCGATCGGGACGCGGACGCCGAACGCGAGGCCCTCGTCGTCGGCGAACCGATTGCGGCGATCGTCGAAGCTCCACACGCGACCGCCGATCCCGACAAAGAACGGCATCTGGAACGCCGGCTGATTCGTGATCGAGAACGGATGGAACATGTAGTCGAGGTAGAGGTGCAAGCCATCGCGATCGTCGTAGTAGTTGTCGTAGAGCGTGCCGACGCCGAAATTGAGGGCGCGATCGTCCGACAGGAAGTACTTGCCGTTGATGCCGAACGGCGCGCCGAGCTCGAGGCCGAGCCCGAACTTGCCGTTCGCCACGTACTTGTCGCCGCCCAACTTGCGGGCGCGACGCGCCTCGGCGTCCCCAGCCGAGGCGAGTGACAAGGCTGCGAGCACGAACAACGGGATGCGTGAATGCATGCTCACGATCCTAGTCCAAAACTCTCGGAACTGCGGTGTCGGCAGCCACCGCTGATGTGGCTCGCAAGATTGATCGCGTTTTGGTGCAACCGAGCGCTGCGCGAGGCCCACGGCATTCGCGCTGTGTTCAGTGATCGTGCCACAATGATCTCGTGGTGCGTCTGGCGGTGACCTGCGCTCTCGTCGCGTGCGGCACGGGTTCCGGTCCGAAGCAGGCTCCCGTCGAGCAACCGCCGACGAAGCTCGTGCAGTCGCTCGACGCTGGCATTCCCGATCCACCACCACCACCGAAACTGGTGTGCGCTCCGGCTACGGCGGCGATCCAGGGCCCTGTTCCCGAATCGAGCTGGTACTGCGCGAAGCCCGACGGCACGCGACACGGACCGTTCGTCACCTTGTTCCCCGACAACGCGATCGAGATCACAGGCTCCTACAACGACGGCGCGCTCGACGGTGCGTGGGAGCGCCACCACGCGAACGGTGCGGTGATCGAGCTCGGCGAGTACGTCACCGGGTACAAGCACGGCACGTGGAAGCGCACGAGCTCCGCCGGTGTGGCGCTCGGCGACTACGAGATGACGAACGGCACCGGCGTCGAGAAGACCTGGCTCGACGACGGTTCGCTCTACAGCGAGACGCCGTTCAAGGCAGGAGTGCTCGAGGGCACCGCGAAGATCTTCGCGAAGGATGGCAGCGTGCTCGGCAGCTCGCGTTACCAGGCCGGCAAGCTCGACGGGCCTCACTCGTTCGGCACGCGGAACACGATGCGCATGGAGGAGACGTTCGCCGACGGCGTTCGCCGCGGGCGCCGCCTGATCTTTCATCAAGGCGGCTTGCTCGCCGACGAGCACTACGATCGCAAGGGACGACTCGATGGTCCGTACACGCTGTGGCGCAGCGCGAAGCTCTTCAAGGTGAAGGGTCAGTTCTCGAGCGGCCGGCGCACCGGCGCGTGGTTGTGGAACGACCGCGACGGCAAGAAAGAGAAGGAAGGCACTTACTACGGCGGGCGACGCGACGGCGAGTGGAACGAGTGGTTCGAGGAGAAGCTGGTGTGGAGCGGCACCTACGACAAGGGCAAGCCGAACGGCACGTTCACGTACTGGGACAAGACTGGAAACGAAGTCGGCAAGTACCAGATCAAGGACGGCACCGGCTGGGCGTACACGTACTGGAGCAACAAGAAGCCGTCGACGAAGCAGCACCTCTACAAGGGCTACGAGGACGGCACGTACCAGGAATTCACGCGGGCCGGAAAGCTCGTCGTCGAGGGCCACTTCGCCGGCGTGATGAAGCACGGCACGTGGAAAGAGTGGACGCCCGACGGCGTGCTCCTTCTCGAGGAGACCTGGAAGCGCGGAAAGCTCGAAGGCAGCGTGAAGAAGTATGTCGACGGCAAGCCATCGATGGAAGCGATCTACGTCGACGGCAAGGCCGAGGGCGCGTACGTCGAATACCGACTCGGCAAGCCTTCGCTGACGGGGCAATTTGCCGCTGACCGGCGTCACGGGACGTGGACGAGCTACGGCGCCGACGGCAGTGCGCTGCGGATCGCCACCTACAAAGCAGGCGTCCTCGACGGTCCTTATCGGGAGCTGGCAAACAGCGTCGTCGTCGAGGGTCCGATGGTCGCAGGCCGTCGCAGCGGGACGTGGACACGTACGGATAACGCCGGCGGCGTACGCAAGCTCACGTATCGCGCCCCGTAACTCACGCGTAGCCAGGCGAGCGCCGGAAAACCAGGCCGCGAGGAAAAGTATTCCTCGGCGTGGATCCATCACACCAAGTGCAACCCTCGGGCGTCTCGCGCGTTCTATCCGTACAGAGCGAGAAGCTTCCCGCGAGAGTCGTCATGAACCGAGATGCAAAGACCCAGAGCGCGTTGATCGCCCTTGCCCGGACGCGACGCATGCAGCGCGCACTCGCGCATGCGTATCTGCACCGCGGCGCCCCGATGCCGACGCTGCGTAGCTCGCTCGGCTACATGACCACGACGGCGTGTGTCGCCGACGCCAGCGAGCCGCAAGAGCTCGTGCCCACGGGGCGAGACGCCGCGTTGCGCGGGCATCGCATGACGGTGCTCGGTGTCGCGCGCGCGGAAGGCGTCGCGTACATCGTCGAGGACCTCGGACCGAACGAGACGCCGATCGCGTATCGGTTGTGGCTGCGTGGTCCGCGCGAAGGTCATCTCGTTCCGATCCACGCGTGGTACGAGCATCCGCACGAGGCAGCAGAGATCTGCGCGCGCCTCGCTGCGATCGCGCTGACCCTCGAGCATGCATCGCTGTCGACCAGCGAAGCGTGGATGCTATCGACGCGGATCGTGCAGCGCCGCGCGTTGCGCGTGGGCGCGTGCGACGATCTCCCGATCCGGAAGTTCGCGCTGCAGCTGATGGTCGAGCCAGTCAGTGGCCATGGCCCGAGCGGCAAGACCACCGTCACCGCGTTCCTTCGCCCGCAGGCCCAGCTGACGGACGTTTGGGCGATCCCGGGCGGCGGTGCCATCGCGCGGGTCACGTATACGGGCATCCCCAGCGGGCTCGGGTTGACCAAGGACACCGTGGTCTTGCTCACGGAGGGCCTCGACGACTACTCCGAGTCGGCCTGAGACCACGCACGATCAGCATGTTAGGCGGGGTGATCAACCACCCTGCACGCTGTGTCGTACACCGGGTAACCTAGTGGCATCCGTGCGTAAGACATTCATGCGCTTCACGACATTGCTGGTCGTCAGTCTGACGGCGTGCGGGACGGACCCTGTGGATCCCGATGACCAGCCGGTCAACTGCGCGGAGGAGACCCGCGATGACGAGTTCGCGGCCGGTCTTGCGAAGTCGGGCAGCGGCGGAGCGCTCGGCTTCACGCTGATGACGGCGGAGCCGGCGTTTCCGATCCGCGGCGACAACACCTGGGTCATCCAGGTCAACCAGATGTCTGGCGGCGTCGCGGGTGCACCGGTCGACGGTGCGGACCTGCAGGTCACGCCCTTCATGCCGGATCACGGCCATCCGTCGGGCAAGACGGTGACGATCGAGCCCACCGGAACCGCTGGCGAGTACGAGCTGGCGCCGATCAACTTCTGGATGCCCGGCATGTGGGAGACCACGATCGACGCGGCATCGCCGAGCGGCAACGACGTCGTCGTGTTCCGCGTCTGCATTCCGAGCTGAGCCCGACCTAAGGCCGCGGCTCGCAGCCGGTCGTCGAGTCGATGTCGGCGCGATTCCAGGTGCGCCGCCCGCTCGAGATCTCGAGCGTGGGCACGGCGTCGAGCACCGCCGCGTCGAGGTCGCCGCTTGCCACCAGATCGCGCAGCACCTCGAACGGTAGCGCGCGCATCAGCACGCGCGTCTCGATGCGATCGATCTGATTCGCGAGCACGCCGACCGCATAGCGATGGGTGACCGAGTGATCGAACGCGGGATCGTTCTGATCGAGCGTGGTGGGCTGGAGCAACAACGTGCTGTCGTCGAAGCGAGCGATCTCCCAGAAGAAGTGAGCCGGCGTGTTGTCGGCCTTGAACACCCGATCGAAGTGGGCCTTGAGGTTCGGGTCCCCGATCTCTTCGGGATCCGTCTGATCGGGGACGACACCCGACGAGAACACGATGGCGTTCGCGGCGTCGAACGCGACGAGCTCGACCCAAACCCGGCGATCTTGCGCCGCGCCGCTCGGGAACTTGTGGCCGATGCCGAGCCCGTCGATGCGAACGGTGATCGTGCCGCCGGCTTCGGGGGTCACGCAGATGCCGCCGGTGGCCGCGGTCGAGCCGAGCTTGATCGGACCGATGATCGCGATCGCGGGATCGAGGTCACGCGCGATCGCCTCGGCTTGCGCGACGGTCTCGGGGAACGGGGTCAGCGCCTGATCGACGGCGGGCCACATGTGCTCGTGGAAGCCGAAGTTGCGCGACGGCACGTCGAGTCCTTCGCCATCGGCGATCACGTCGGTCTTCGAGATCATGTGGCAGCTGCCGCACGACAGATGGATCCCGGGCCGCTTGTCGGTGGCGAAGAACGAGTCCTGCCACTCGGCGAACGTGCGCTCGACGGCGACGCCACCGGGCACGCCGTTGATCGATTCCGGCACGACGATGTCGTGGCACGAGCCGCAGAGCTCCGACTCGTTGACGTCGGAATCCATCTTCGCGTCGTACTTCGAGAAGTGCGCCGAGTTCTTCACCGGATCCTTCACGCCGCCACGCATCGTCTGATCGTTCGCGAGGATCAGGCCGTTGTTGTGGAGCTCGCCGACGCTGTCGACGTTGTGGCAGAAGTAGCAAGTGATGCCCTTCGCCTCGGCGGGCAGTGTCGCCGGATCGAAGTCGATGCCGTTGGTGAGCCCGAGCTCGACCGCCATCGGTGCGTGACAGCGCACGCAGAAATCGCCGAGCGTGTTGTTGGTCTCGCGCTGGCCGCGCTTGTTCATCGCGACGAACACCGGATCTTCCGACGCGTACGCGTGCATCGAGCCCGACCACTGCGCGAAGTGTTGCGGGTGACACTGCTTACAAGTACCCGGGTCTCGCAGCTGTTCGACGGACAGCGCGGTGTCGTCGCTGCAGGCCGCGAGCGCGAGTGTTGCGAGGATCAGCGCTTTCATTCGCCCGGCCCCGGTGCGCCGCTCTGCACCCACTGGATCAACGCGCAGCGCTCGCCCGGAGGCAGCGCGGAGCCCGGCGGCATCTGAAAGCCCTCGCCGAGCGAAGACGTGCGCACGATCATCTCGCTGCACGCCGCGTCGCCCGGGGTCACGCGACCCAGGAGTAACGCCGTGTGCGCCGTCTCGGGATCCTCGAACGACATGTTGCCCTTGTTGCCGGCCGCCGAGTGACACGCCGCGCGCTCGCTGCCGCACCCGGTCTTCAACGTGTTCGCGTACACGTTGTCGAACGTCGGCGCGTAGAGCGGCGTGCAGGTCAGGTCGACCTCGATACATGCGGGTGGATCGTCGCTCGGGCAACCGGCAGATGCCAGTGCGAGCGCGAGGAACAACCGCATCGATTCGACTGTAGCCGAGGACTTGCCAAGGCATAGTGCGCAGGTCACTGCCAGCGACTCTCCGATAGCGGTGCGAGCTGCGCGACCAGCCGTCGGTAACGCGCGTAGGCGTCGTCGAGCCGGGCCCCCGGCGTGTAGCTCCGCGAGGGCGCCTTGACCCGTGCTGCGGCGGCGATCAGATCGCGGTACACACCGGCGGCGACCGACGCGATCATTGCGGCACCGATCGGGCTGGTGTCGGGGTTCGAGATCACCTCGTGGCGAAGGCCGATCGAATCCGCGCGGAGCTGCGCCCAGAACGCGCTGTTCGCACCGCCGCCGACCAGCACCACGCGATCGCCGGCGAGGCCGAGCATCGCGAGCCGCTCGACGACGTCGCGACACGCGAAGGTCAGACCCTCGAGCACCGCGCGCGCGAGATGCGCGCGACCGTGACCGGCGGCGAGCCCGTGAAACGTGCCGCGTGCATGCGGTCGCCACACCGGGG
>JACCYD010000942.1 GCA_013696695.1 Deltaproteobacteria bacterium
CGATCACCTCGTGCCGCGGATCCGGCAACAACATCGCCGGGCCGCGCACGGTGCGGATCTCGCCGGTCAGCCGGTTCATCACGTAGCGGGCTTCTCCCGCCGGGATCGCCGTCGCGAAGTGCTTCGCCTTGCCGTCGTACTTGATCGCGGAATGTTCCTCGCGCGGGAAGTAGATCGCGGTGTCCTTGCCAGTGATGAATAGCTCGTCGCCGGCGTGATGCGTGACGCCGCCCTCGACGTAATCCGCGATCACCTTGATGTGGAGACCCTGGATCTCGTTGAGCTCGACGGCGCGGAACTTCTTCGCCGGGCGGCCATGGTCGTCGCGCGCCTCGACGAAGCGCTCGGTGGGCAGCGGGAAGACGACCTGCGGGCCGATCTCGTAACGCTTCTTGCCGTTCTCGTCGACGAGGATCGCGTACTCGAGCCGCTCGAGGGTCAGCGCCTCGCGCGCATAGCTCTCGCCATCCTTGACGACCTCGATGCCGGTCGGCGGGATGTAGAACGACACCTCGGTGCCGCGGATGATGAGCTGCTTGCCGACGGTGAGGTCGGTCGGGGGAGCTACCGGGGCGGTCGTCGGCGTGGCGTCGTCTGCGCCGTTCGCCGGCTTGACCACGGCCTTGCTCCAGTTCTTCCGCGCCTCGTCCTCGTTGTAGACCCGCACGAGCAGGTACTGGTTCGAACGCAGGTGGTGGCCCTCGACGACCTCGGCGGCCTGACCCGGCCACAGCGCGAACGTCGCCGGACCCGGCACGATGATCGCGCGACCGATCTCGAGCTCCGCCGACGGCTGCGCGCTTCCCTCGTCCGGATGCTTGTTGCCCTTCGCCGGGTTGCGCAGGATCACGTAGTGACCCTCGGCCGCGATCGGCGACAACCGCGTCGCGTCCTCGAGCGAACCGACGGTGCGGAACGTCGCGTGCTGCGCGTCGTAGATCACCGGGCGCTCCTGCGCGGTCGGGTTGATCACCGTCGGGCCGGAGTAGGTCTTCACGACGCCCTTGGTGACGTCCTGCATATAGGCGTAGCTGCCCGGGGGCAGCACGAGGTCTCGCTTCGGTACATCGGTCATGACAGTCCCCTTTCGCTCGAGCTGCTTCATCACAGCCTCCTCAAAAAACAAAACCCGCCGCTTGCGCCGGAGAGATCCGACAAGCAAGGGCGGGGGTGGATAGCACTTCTATCCCTTCACGCAAACGACCTGCTTCAGCGTGTACACGATGTCGACGAGGTCGGCCTGCGCCGCCATCACGTCGTCGATCGCCTTGTACGCGCCCGGCGTCTCGTCGAGCACGTCGAGGTCCTTGCGGCACTCGACGCCCGCCGTGGCGGCCGCGTGATCATCGAGCGTGAACGTCTTCTTTGCCTTCGTTCGCGACATCTGGCGCCCCGCCCCGTGCGAGCACGAGTGGAACGACTCCGCGTTGCCCTTTCCGCGCACGATGAACGACTTCGCGCCCATCGAGCCCGGGATGATGCCGAGCTCACCTGCACGAGCACGTACCGCGCCCTTGCGGGTCACGATCACGTTCTCGCCGTAGTGATGCTCGAACGACACGTAGTTGTGGTGACAGTTGACCGCCTCGAGGTGAGCCGTGAACTCCGGCAGACCCGTCGAGCGCAGCGCGAGGAGTGTCGCCGTCATCATCAGCTCGCGGTTGGTTGCCGCATACGACTGCGCCCACTGGACGGCGTGTAGGTAGTCGTCGAACAGGTCGCTACCCTGCGGCAGGTACGCGAGGTCCTGATCCGGAAGGTTGATCATCCAGCGACGCATCTCTGCCTTCGCGCGCTCGATGAAGTACGAGCCGATCCGGTTACCGATCCCGCGCGAACCCGAGTGCAACATCACCCACACCGCACCAGCCTCGTCGAGGCAGATCTCGATGAAGTGGTTACCCGTGCCGAGCGTACCGAGCTGGTTCACGCGCTGCGTGTTCTGCGCCGACTGGTGATCCGTGATGATGCGCTCGTAACCCGGCTGGAGCTCGGCCCATGCCGTCGCGACACGCGCCGGCACGTTGCCGTGTGCACCGCGATCGTTATTTCCACCCTTGTCCGACCGGCCATGCGGAACTGCCGCCTCGATCGCGAGGCGCAACGGGCGCAGGTCATCCGGCAGCTGCTCGGCACGCAGCGACGTCTTGACCGCCATCATGCCGCAGCCGATATCGACGCCGACCGCCGCCGGGATCACCGCACGGCGTGCCGCGATCACCGAGCCGACCGTCGCGCCGATCCCCGCGTGGACGTCCGGCATCACCGCCACCCACTGGTGGATGAACGGCAGCGAAGCGACCTTGCGCAGCTGAGCCTCGGCCTCGGCCTCGAACGGCACGCCGTTCGTCCACGCCTTGATCGGAACGTTGGGAGTCGTCAGGAGCTGGTAGTTCGTCATAGCGGGCAGACCTGGTGCACTCGCCGATCCATCATCAAGACAAACGATTAAGATACGTTGCGATGTTGAAGATTATCGTAACTGATATGGAGTTATCTTCTAAGATACGATCATGGTGACGTTGTGAAAAAGCGCGTTGTCATCGGTCTCCTCGGCTCGACGCTCGATGGCGGGCTGCAGGACAGGCGCTGGCAGCGCTGGCGGCCGAGCGTCGCGGTGTGCCAGCAGCCGGACTTCCACGTCGATCGCTTCGAGTTGCTCGTGCAGCGTGGCAATCAGCCACTCGCGACGCTGGTGATCGCCGATATCGCGACGGTGTCGCCCGACACCGAGGTCCGGCAGCACCCACTCGATCTCACCAATGCGTGGGACTTCTCCGAGGTCTACGCCACGCTCGACGACTTCGCCGAGAGCTATCCATGGAAGCCCGCAACGGAGGACTACTTCCTCCACATCACGCCCGGCACGCTCGTCGTCCAGATCTGTCTGTTCCTGCTGTGCGAGACCCGCGCAATGCCGGCGGTGCTCCTGCAATCCTCGCCGGGGCCTCAGCGCGACAACGCCAAGCGCGACGTCATCGGGCGCGTCGACGTCATCGATCTCGAGCTCGCGAAGTTCGATCGCCTCGGCGCGCGGTTTCGCGAGCGCACGAAGCAAGGCACGTCGTTGCTCAAGCAGGGCATCGCGACGCGCAACGCGCGGTTCAACGCGATGATCGGCGAGCTCGAGCACGTCGCGAGCAAGTCGAAAGATCCGCTGCTGCTCGTCGGCGAGACCGGCACGGGAAAGACGGCGCTGTGCGCGCGGATCCACGAGCTCAAGCAGGCGCGCCAGCACCTCGCGGGCGAGCTGGTCGCGGTCAACTGCGCGACGCTGCGGGGCGACCTCGCGATGTCGATGCTGTTCGGCCACGCCAAAGGCGCGTTCACCGGTGCCGCCGAGCCGCGCACGGGGTTGCTTCGCAAGGCCGATCGCGGCCTGGTGTTCCTCGACGAGATCGGCGAGCTCGGCCGCGACGAGCAGGCGATGCTGCTCACCGCGATCGAGGACAAGCGGTTCTATCCGCTCGGCGCCGACAAGCAGGTCAGCTCCGACTTCCAGCTCGTCGCCGGCACCCACCGCGACCTCACCGCCGACGTCCGCGCCGGCCGGTTCCGCGAGGACTTGCTCGCGCGGATCGCGCTGTGGACGTTCCGCATCCCCGCGTTGCGCGAGCGCCCGGAAGACGTCGTGCCAAATCTGGAGTACGCGCTCGAGCGCCTCTCGGCGGAGCTCGGCGTGCGGGTGTCGTTCGCGAAGCCTGCGCGCGATGCCTTCGTGCGCTTCGCCGAGGCCGCGCCGTGGCCGGCGAACTTCCGCGACTTCAACGCCGCGCTACGCCGGATGGCCACGCTCGTCGAGGGCGGCCGCATCGATCAGGCTGCCGTCACCGCCGAGATCGCGCGGCTCGGCGCCAGCACGGGTGGTGCCGACGAGCTCGCCTCGGTACTCGGCGATCGCGTGATCGATCGGTTCGATCGCGTCCAGCTCGCCGACGTCGTCGCGGTGTGTCGCGCGGCGCCGTCGCTGTCCGCCGCCGGTCGCACGCTGTTCGCGAGCTCGCTCGCCACGCGAACCACGAAGAACGACGCCGATCGACTCCGCAAGTATCTCGTGCGGTTCGGGCTCGACTTCGAGACCCTGCGCGCGCGGTAATCGAACCGCGTCGTGCCGCGCTCGAGCGGGCTGCGCACCGATCTGAGACGTTTCGCGCACGACCACGGGTTGCGACGCAGCTATCGACGGAGTTATCGAAGTGTCGGACCGGTCCAATTCCGTCTCTGTGCCCCTGTGTCGCTGTGTTTCGTTCTTCGGATCCGAAGAATCAACACAAAGCCGCGGAGGCACAGAGGAGAAAAAACGACCGCACTCGGGTCGTCTTCGTCAGCCCATCGCACGCGCTCACATGATCCGCGTCGTCACGCGCGATTGCGAACGGGCACCGTCGCGGCGCGGGTCTGCGCGCGGGATGTGAGCCAGCTGCTGGTGAGCTGCCCCACGGTGCGCGGCGCAGGATCTCATCCGCGCGCTCCGCGATCGGCTCGGGCAACACGTTCGCGGCGGCCTCGGCGAGCGCGACCGCGAATTCTCCGGCGGTGGCGAACCGATCGTCAGGCGACTTCGCGAGTCCGATCGCGAGCACGGCCTCGACCTGCGGCGACACCTTCGCGATCGCGCTCGGCTGCGGCGGCACGCGATAGACGACCTCGTGGATCATCGCGGGCGCATCACCGGGAACCACCGCCGGCCGGCCGGTGAGCAAGCGATAGCAAACGACGGCGAGCGCGTAGAGATCGCAGCGGCGATCGAGGGCCTCACCCTTGGCTTGCTCGGGCGCCATGTAGCCCGGCGTGCCGATCAGCGCGGCCCCGGTGAGCGTCGCGTCGTCGCTGTGCTTCGAGACGCCAAAGTCCAGGATCTTCCAGGTCACGTTGCCGTCGACGATCGCCGCGAACAGGTTCGCCGGCTTGAGATCGCGATGGATCACGCCCGCGTCGTGCGCGGCGTCGAGGCCCGCGGCGATCGCGCGCACGATCGGCACCACGTCGCCGATGTCCCGAACCGCGCGCTCCTTGATCAGGGCGCCGAGATCCTTGCCGATCAGGCGCTCCATCGCGAGGAACGGAATCGGCGAGCTCGCGGGTGACACCTCGATCATGCGGACGATGTTCGGCACGTCGAGGTTTCCGATCACGCGCGCCTCGCGCTGGAACCGTTTCAGCGCGTCGTCGTTGCCGAGCAGGTGCGCGGCGAGCACCTTGACCGCGCAGCTACCGCCGCGGTCGTCTTCTGCGGCGTAGACCTCGCCCATCGCACCGCGTCCGAGGATCGCGCCGATCTTGAACCGGCCGAGCGTGTTGCCGGTGTAGCGCCCCTCGCCGGGACCGCGCGCTGCGCGTTCGGCCTCGTGGGCTTCGGCGAGCTGGACATCGCGAACTGCGAGCGCGCGCTGGGCGTGGTCGTGCGCGGTGACCTCCTGCATCGTGCGATAGGCGTAGAGACCCGCCGCCCCGGCACCGACGAGGATGAGCTGGAACACGATCAGGATCGCGAGCTTCCAGCCATCGGGCAGGTCGAGCTGCACCAGACCGCGATCCTCGATCCAGCCTGCGATCTGCGCGGCGCCGAGCCCGCCGTGCCCGAGGACCGAGGCGACCATCGCGCCGCGCGTCGTGTCCTTGCCGCCGCCGCTGTAGAAGCCGTACGCGGACACCGTGACGATGCCGGCGTACGCCGAAAACACGCCGTAGTAGTAATAGCCGCTCGCGTTCGCGATCAGTCCGACGTAGACGAACGCTGTCACTTTCAACCGGCGATAGTCGGCCGGCCTGCGCGTCGTCGCCACATACGCGAACGATGCGATCGCCGTCGCGGCGAGCGCGGCGAGGTGCAGCTGCTGTGCGAGCGGATCGCCGCCGATGCCGAGTGCCAGGCCAAAGCCGCCGATCGATGCGATGGCGAGACCGAGCGCGTAGACCCAGACGCGCTTGGCTTCGAACAGCAGCAACGCCTGCTCGGGCGTCACGGCCGATTCGATGCTTCCGGATTCGATGCTTGCCGAAGAGGCGGGCCCGACGATCGACGCCTGGTTGTCGACGACGGTCTTGTCTGCAGACGCGGCCGGTCGCTCTGCCATCTACTGGGCTGCCGCCGTCTTGGCTTCGACCGTGTTCGGGATCAGCTCGTTACGCTTCATCAGGATCGGCATCAGGAACATGGCGACGGTCGCGAAGACGTTGTGCTCGGGCTCGAGCATCTTGCCGATGCCCTGCGCGGTGATCAACGCGACGAACACCAGCATCATGTCGGTGACCGGGCGCACGCGATATTTGCGACCGATCGCGAACATCTCGCCGATCAACTCGCCGTACTCGAGCTTGGCGACATCCTTCGCGCGGAACTTGGTGGCGAATGCATGGACCTCGACGCGTAGCTGCTCCCAGTCGATCTCGCCGACGTACTTGTGAAACCGCTTGAGGTGGGAGACCAGATCGTCGGGCGTGCCCATCGACAGGCACTTCGTCATGTCGATGAACTGGATCAGCACGTCCTCGCCGAGCAGCTTCGCCATGCCGGCGTCGAACACGATCAGCTTGCCGTCGTCCTGCACGACCATGTTGCCGGGGTGCATGTCCGCGTGCACGAAGCCGTCCTCGAAGCACATCTTGAACATCGTCATGCGCACGACTTCGGCGAGCTTCTTCTTCTGCTCGACGGTCATCGATTCCGGCAAGGCGTCGACCTTGTGGCCACGCACGAACTCCATCGTCAGCACCTTCTCGCCCGAGTACTCGGCGAGCACCTCGGGGAACGAGACGTTGGCCCTGCCTTTGAAGTTCTCGCGAAACCGCGTGTAGTTGTCGGCCTCGAGGCGAAGGTCGGTCTGATCGTAGATCGCGTCGACGAAGTGCCGCGTGTGACCCACCGGATCGTTGAGACGCCACTTCGGGCGGATACACGTCACGCGTGCACCGCCGAGGAGGATCGCCTTGTCGCGCTCGACCTGACGGCGCACGCCGGGGCGCAACACCTTGACCGCGACCTCGCGGCCATCCTTGAGGCGCGCGCGGTGGACCTGCGCGACGGAGGCTGCCGCGATCGGTTTCTCGTCGAACTCGCTGAACAGCTCGCCGAGCGACTTGCCGAGCTGGCTCTCGATCGTCGCCTTGGCGCGGCGGAACGAGAACGGCGGCAGCTTGTCCTGGAGTCGGCGCAGCTGCGAGATGATCTGCGGCGCGAACAGATCCGGGCGCGTGCTCATCACCTGCCCGAGCTTGATGAAGGTGGCGCCGAGCGTCGTCATCGTCTGGCGCAACATCCAGCCGCGCAGCGTCGCGAGCGCGCGAGGGCGACGCGCGCCCCAGATGAACAACGCGATGCCGAGTCGCGCGAGGCCATACGTGATCCCGGAGACGATCAGGACGAGCAGAAGCCAGAGGAAGTGAAGGAAGTTACCCGGCCAGCGAAGCACAGCGGTTGCGATGGTGACACACAAGGCTGCGCGCCTGGGTCGGCGTGGCAGGTTCGCGGTACCGATCGCGGTATACCCGCCGCGGGATGGCCGACGCGGACGATCCACACGAGCAGGTCGGGGCTGCCGCGACGGTGGCAACCGCGAGTGATGCGCCAGCCGCGCCTCCGGGCGTGGTCGTCACCGGGATGAAGATCGACCGCTTCGTCGTCGAGGAACGGCTCGGCGCCGGTGCGATGGGTGTGGTCTATGCGGCGCGCGATCCGGAGCTCGATCGGCGCGTCGCGCTCAAGCTGATCCGCGCATCGACCCGGCACGCGGGGCTCGCGGCGCGGCTGGTTCGCGAGGCGCAGGCCCTCGCGCGAGTCTCTCATCCCAACGTCGTCGTCGTTCACGAGGTCGGCGATCACGACGGCCAGGTGTTCGTGGCGATGGAGCTGATCGCGGGCGAGACGCTGCGGAGCTGGTTCGCGAAACCGCAGCCGCGCGACGCGATCTTGAAGATGCTGATCCAGGCCGGCCGCGGGCTCGCCGCCGCACACGCCGCGGGGCTGGTGCATCGCGACTTCAAGCCCGACAACGTGTTGATCGGCTCGGAGGATCACCGGCCGCGGGTCACCGACTTCGGGCTCGCGCGCGTGCAGGGCGATGGGGTCGAGAGGTCGGCTGATGAGGTCGTGATGGGCTCGCCGATCGACGCGCAGCTCACGCAGACCGGTGCGATGGTCGGCACGCCAGTCTACGCGTCACCCGAGCAGCTCGCGGGCAAGCGCGTGGATGCGGCGACCGATCAGTTCAGCTTCTGCGTCACCGCGTGGGAAGCGCTGTACGGCGCGCGCCCGTTTTCAGCCACCAACATCGCGGATCTGATCGACGAGGTCACCGCGGGCGCGATCGTCGAGCCGCCGGCGAGCAAGCGCGCACCGGCTCGCATCCATCGCGCGCTGATGCGTGGGCTCGCTCCGACGCCCGACGCGCGTCACCCCTCGATCGACGCCCTGTTGCGCGAGCTCGCGCCGCAGCGACGCAGCGTGTGGTGGTTGGTTGGAGGCTTCGCCGCGATCGCGATCGTCGCCGGCATCGCGATCGGCATGCGCGCGAACACGGTGGACGCGAGCTGCGCCGATGACGCCCGCATCATCGATACGGTGTGGAACCCGGCGCGCGGCGCGCTGATCGAGAAGCAGATCGCGGCGGCCAAGCTGCGGGATGGCGACCGGCTGTATCGCGAGATCGCCGGGATGCTCGATCGCTACGCCGGTGCGTGGCGGGCGGAGCGGCAGCGCGCCTGCGATGACGGCGAGGCGGGAAGCGCGCGGGCCGGTTGCCTCGATCAACGCCTCCTCGAGCTCGATCGCACGCTGAACAGCCTCGCGGCCGAGGCCATTCGCAGCCCGCGCGTGATGCGGACCGCACTCGAGCCGCCGTCGATGTGCGGAGCGAGCGCGCTCGATGCCAAGCCGATGCTCGCGATGTGGGTCGGGATCACCGAGGCGCGCAAGAAGTGGATGACCGGCGAGCGCGCGCAGGCTCACGCCGCGTTCGTCGAGCTCGATCGCAGGGCGAAGGCGCTCGCGTATCCGGCGATCCGCGCGCAGGTCCTGATCGCGGAGGCCGCGCTGCTCGCGCTCGAGGGCGATCTCGTTCGCGCGTCCGCGATGCTGCGCGACGCGATCGCGGAAGCGGAAACGGCGAGCGACGATCAAGGCAAGCTCGAGGCGCAGGCGCAGCTGGTGCACGTGTTGATCGAGCGCGGTGACGTCGACGAGGCCAAGCATCTGCTCGATCTCGCGGATGCGACGCTGCATCGGTTCGGGATCGATCTCGACGCGGAAGGCGAGCTCGCCTACGCGCGCGCTCGCCTCGCACAGCGGCGTGGGGAGTGGGCGGTAGCCATCCCGTTGCTCGAGCGCGCGATCGAGCTGTTCGAGCAGACGATGCACCAGGACATGAACGCGCCCGCGGCGCTGCTGGTGGCCTATCAGAAGCTCGGTCGCACCGCGGACGCCGAACGTTTGCTGCGGCGGATCGCGAAGGGCATCGGCCCCGATGTCGCCGGCGACGACGAGCTGGTGCACGGCACGGCGGCGCTCGCAGCGATGACCGACTGCAAGAACGCGCAGCAAGCGCGCGATGTCGATCAGATGGTCGCGGCGTGCACGCGGACCCTCGAGCGCGTCGGCGATGGCGATACCGCGCTCACGCCGATGGCGCTGCTACTTCTCGCCACCGCGCACGAGCTGCGCGACGAGCGCGCCCTGGCTCGCCGCTACTACGGGCGGCAAGTGGCGTTCTACGAGAAGACCGATCAGACCCTGCTGCTGGCCGAGGCCTTCGAGAACGTCTCCCGTCAGGCGCTGGAGCTCGGCGATCACGACGCGGCGATGGCCGGCTTCGGGCGCAGCGTCGAGCTCGCCGCCACCCAAGGCAAGGCAGGTGAGGAGCAACAGGTGTTTTCGCGCGCGGGCCTCGGGCGCTCGCTGCTCGCGACGGGGCAGATCGCGCCCGCGATCGTCGAGCTCGAGTGGGCGTTGCCCCGCCTCGAGGTGCTACAGCCTGCGCGCCCGAGCTCCCTGGCGAGCATCCGGATCGCGCTCGCGCAGGCGCTGTGGGAACGCAACGGTAGTAGCGATCGCGTGCGCGCGAAGGGGCTCGCCGCCGTGGCCAGGGC
>JACCYD010000952.1 GCA_013696695.1 Deltaproteobacteria bacterium
CCCCCATGCCGAGCTGCGTCGCGCGGCGCCAACTGCGATCTCCGGTCCCGCTCCGACGATCGACCTGTCGACGATCGCGCTCGCCGGCGATCACTACGTCGCGAAGCTCACCGATGGCAGCCGCGCCACCCTGACGCTCGATCCCGATCTGCAAAAGCTCGCCGAGAAGCTGCTCGCCGAAGGCCGCGCGCCGCGCGGTGCGATCGTCGCGATGGCTCCCGATGGTCGGATCCTCGCGCTCGCCGGTCGGCGCACCGAGAGCTCGGCAGGCGGCACCGAGGGCACGCTCGACGCCGGCCTCGCGACATCGCCGTGGGCACCTGCCGCGAGCGTGTTCAAGCTGATCACCGCGAGCGCGCTGCTCGAAGCTGGCGTCGATCCCGACGACAAGATCTGTTTTCACGGCGGCATCCGCTCGGTGCTCGCCTCCAACCTCCAGGACGACAGACGCGATTCGCGCTGCGAGACGCTCGGCTACGGCGTCGCGCACTCGAACAACGCGATCCTCGGCAAGCTCGCCTATCAGAAGCTGCAACCGAGCAAGCTCGCGGCGGCCGCGCACAAGTTCGGCTGGACCGGCGCGCTCGGCGAGCTCGCCGGCAGCATCGGGGCGATCGACGTTCCGCCCTCTCGCGATCTCGACTTCGCGAGGGTCGCGGCCGGCTTCACGTCCGCCGGCGGGGGCGGGGCAAAGTTGTCCGTGCTCGGAGGCGCGGTGATCGCGGCGACCTTCGCGGGGGATGGCAAGCAGCCGACGCCGACGTTGATCGCAGCGATCGACGGCACGCCGATCCCGACCCCGATCGGTCATCGCGTGATCTCGACGACACATGCGCGCGAGATCGCGAAGATGATGATGCAGACCTGCGAGGACGGCAGCGCCGCGAAGTCGTTCGGCCGGGGCTCGAAGCACAAGGTCGCCGGCAAGACCGGCACGCTGACCAGGACCGAGCCATTCCACATGGAGCACTCGTGGTTCGTCGGCTTCTCGCCGGCCGACAAACCGGAGCTCGTGGTGTCGGTGCTGTTCGGCAATCCCGAGAACTGGCACCTGCGCGGGCAAGAAGCCGCGCGCCGCTTGATCGATTTCACAACACGCCGCTCTGCCAACGGCCGTGAAAAAGATCGCAAGCGCGCCAAGCCGCGAAGCTAGCCGCGGGGAAAAGCCGGGCGATCGGTGGTAGGATCTGCGTCATAAGGTCGGGCGCCGTCACGTACCGATTCGGAGGGATTATCCATGCGTAGGTTAACTTCAGGGCTGGTTCTCGCCACCCTCACCACCATCGGAGCGTCGGCGTTCGCCGAAACGATGGCCGAGCTCGCTGCCAAGCTCAACGAAGATGGCAAAGAGCTGATGTATTCGAACAAGTACGCCGAGGCCTCGGCCAAGTTCCGCGAGGCCGTCGCCCGTGTTCCCGAGGCGAAGTACTTCTTCAACCTCTGCACGTCGCTGTTCCAGGAGGGCAAGTTCAGCGAAGCCCTCACCGCGTGCGCCGCGGTCGAGAAAAACAACCCGTCGGGCGAGCTCACCGGCAAGGCGACCAAGCTCACCGACCGCATCCAGTCGGAAGCGAAGGCTCAGGGCCTCACCGTCACGGCCGGTGGCGGCGGCGGCTTGCCCGACTGTCAGCAGGATCCGAACGCCGCGGGCTGCGCGCCACCACCGGCGACCTGCCAGACCGATCCGGGTCTGCCCGAGTGCCAGCCGCAGCAGCCGCCACCACAGGGCAATCCGGTTGTTGGCCGTCCGCCGACGGGCACCGGCGTGTTCGCCGGCACCAAGGCCGGCGACAACAAGTACATCTGGACGATCGGCGGTAACTTCTTCGGCGGCGGTGGCACGATCGGCCAGCCCGATGTCTACGGCAACACTGCCTACGGCCTCGAGCTCCACGGGAACTACTTGTTCAACCCGGCGCAGCGGATCGGCGCACAGGCCTATGTCCAGTACGCGGAGTTCTCGCAAAATGAGGACGGCACCGGCGGCGGTGTCGGTCTGTCTTCGGTGGACCTCGGTGTCGGTCTCTACAAGCATCTCTGCCCACCCAGCACCGAGCGGCTGTGCCTGACACCGATGATCGGTGCGCACCTCGCGCTCTACAGCCCAGAGTTCGATCAATTCGATGGTGAGGCGCAGTTCAACTACGCGGCGGTTGGTGTCCGCGCCGAGCTCGGGCTCGAGTACGCGTTCGGTGCGCGGATGGAGCACGTGCTGAGCGTCAAGTTCGGCGCCAACGGCTACACGGGTGTGTTCTCGGGCCCGGACGAATTCGATG
Source organism: Deltaproteobacteria bacterium (assembly GCA_013696695.1). Lineage (GTDB taxonomy): Bacteria > Myxococcota_A > Polyangia > Haliangiales > Haliangiaceae > JABFXX01. Next base: position 2,277 of record JACCYD010000952.1, read on the forward strand.
GGATCAGCGCCGAGATGGCTGGCCTCGACAAGGGCGGTGGCTACGGCTACTTCGGCATCGGCTACACCCACCGGTTCTCGACGCCGCTCGGCTCGTCTCCGTTGGTGACGCTCGAATAACTAGAGCTCCGCGCAACGAGCGCGATTCGTCGCACATAAAACGCCTTGCTGCACCGCAGGGCGTTTTGCTTTTTTGGGGCGCCGCGTCGCGATCAAGCGGCGGAGATTGGGTATCGTCCGCCCAGCTGTTTCAGTAGGAGATCGTCATGGCCGAAAAGAAGACCGCGAAGCTCACGTTCCCCGAGGGGAAAGAAATCTCGCTTCCGGTGACCGTGGGCTCCGAGAACGAGCACGCGATCGACATCCGCTCGCTGCGCAACGAGTCGGGCTACATCACGCTCGATAGCGGGTTCATGAACACGGGCTCGACGACGAGCGCGATCACGTACCTCGATGGCGAGCAAGGCATCCTGCGCTACCGCGGGTATCCGATCGAGGAGCTCGCCGAAAAGAGCGACTTCGTCGAGACCAGCTATCTCCTGATCAACGGCAAGCTGCCGAATGCTGAAGAGCGCCAGAAGTTCTCGACGCAGTTGACGCGTCACTCGTTGATCCACGAGGACATGCACCACTTCTTCGCGGGTTACCCGCAGACCAGCCATCCGATGGCAGTGCTGTCGGCGATGGTGACATCGCTGTCGGCGTATTACCCCGACAGCCTCGATCGCAACTCGGCGGTCG
>JACCYD010000106.1 GCA_013696695.1 Deltaproteobacteria bacterium
GCTACAGCGAGGCCGAGGCGAAGGCGCGCGACTTCGACAAGCTCGAGCCCGCCCCCGATCGCGTCATCCTGTCCACCGGCTGGGAAGGCAAGGAGACGCTCGGTATCGTCGAGGATGCGATGGGCAACACGTTGCACTGGCGGATCGTGATCGGCGCGCGGCGGCTCGGCAGCGAGGTCGTGCTCGTGCGGCTGTACGTGCCCGACACCATGGCGCACGCCGCGCCGGCGCTGTTCTCGACGCTGATCGATTCGGTCGGCCCGCGCTAGGAAGTTGCGCGACCCACCCACCGGCGTACGCTCGGCGGATGCGCACGGATGTCGTGTTGGGGATCCTCGGGCTCGCCGCGGTGGCTCGCGCGGATCCCAAGAATGGAAACGATGCCGCATCGTGCCGCGCCGAGCTGACGGCGCGTGGTGTGCCGTTCAAGGCCGCCGCGCGTCCGGGCATCGCGAACGCCGTCGAAGTCACCGGACCGCTCGGCGGCATCACGTACACCTCGTACGGGCAGCCGCTGGTGATCGATTGCTCGCTCGCCGTGTCGCTCGACGAGGCCGGCAAGTACGTCCGCGCGCTCGGTCTCGACAAGGCGATGTTCTCGTCCGCGTATTCGCGCCGCACGGTGCGCGGCACCAACCGTCCGTCGAAGCACAGCTTCGGGCTCGCGATCGACGTCCACTCGTTCTCGAACACGGCGGACACGCTCCGCATCGATCGCGACTACGAGCAGGGCCTCGGCGACGACGTCGATTGCGTCGGCAAGCCGCTCACGCAGGGTGGGGCGACCCTCAAGATCCTGCAGTGTCAGCTGGTCCGCTCGGGGCTGTTCTTTCTGGCTCTGTCTCCGGACTACGACGACGCTCATCACGATCACTTCCATCTGGAGGTGAAGCCGTGGGGCGACCGAACGGAGCTACGTTCGCAAGCGCCCGCGATCCACTAGCGCTCTGCGCCGAGATCCGCATCGCGACGTAGAGCACGACGAGCGCCCACACCAGCCAGACGATCGCCCAGAACCACAGGGCCCACTGATCGGTGGTGCCGAAGGTCGCCCGCGCCATGCTGTGTGCATCCGACTCGGCGGGGATGCCGTTGACGATCTGTTCGGGGCGGAACAACACCCGGATGTCGAGCAGCGCGTTGACGCACGACTGCGCGGCGATGAAATGCGCGACGGCGATCCGCCAGCGCCCCCGCAACACGATCGCCGCGGCCGCCACTGCCGCCGACATGCCACCGACCGCCCACAGCCCGAACGAATCGTCCTTCGGTGTCGCGATGACCAGCATCGCGCTGATCGCGAGCAGCCCCGCGAGCACGAGCATGGCGTTGCGCGCGGCGCGTGCGGTCGGCGTGACAACGAGCAGCAGCGCGCCCCACAGCGACGTGCCCATGTAACCGGCGGCGGCGATGAAGGCGAGCGCGGTCGGGCCTGCCTGGTCAGACGCGTGTGCGAGGCCGCTGGTGTCGCGATAGATCACGACGCGGTCGAGGCCGTTGCCGGTGACCAGCATCACCAGGCCGTGCGACATCTCGTGCAGCCACGTCGCGAACAGCTTGAACGGGTAGAGCAGCACGCCGCCGAACGGAAGGTTCCAGAGCAGCAGCGACGCGAGCAGAGCGATCGCGACCGTGCGCAGCTCCTGCCGGTCGGTTCCCGTCACGCGCCGTCGGCTCCGTTGTCGCGCTTCTTGTCATCGGTGGCCGGCGGTGGCGGCTCGCCGGGCTTGGGTGCGGGCGGTCGCGGTGCGGGATCGAAGATGCCTTCGAAGAAGCCACTCGTGCGCGAGCGCAACGCGTTGCCGAGCTTCACGAGGTCTCTCGGATCGAGCAACTGGCGCAGCGCACCGCTAGGACGACTGACCGTCAGCGACCACACGTCGGCGAGGCCGACCGGGGATACCGTGCTGCACACGAAGCCGATCACCGCGCCGCACGCCGCGCCGGGCACCAGCCCGATCGCACCGAGCAATAACCAGCTCCGAGGATCGACGGGCAGGCCGCCGTGAGGAATCGTCGCGATCAGCGTCAGCCCGGCGCCCGCAATCGCGTGCGCACGCGCCGCTTGGTAGATGGCCCGCGTGCGGCCGCGCTCGACCGTCACCGACGCCGCGAGCCGGCCGATGCCACCGGCCGTGAACAACGCCGCGATCCCGGCGAAGATGGCCGTGAGCCACATCATCCGAAGGAACCCGATCTCGGGGTCGCCGATGCCGGCCTGCGCAGCCACCCACACGGAGAAGCTGACGGCGGGGACCTCGATCGCGAGACCGACCAGGAACCCCTTCGAGAAAGCCCAACGTGGCTTATCGACCGGGATCTCCCTGGAAGATCGAGCGCTTGCGGCCGTGGTTTGCTGGTTATCCATCACCGCGCACTAGGAAGGCACGACCCAACCCGAACGTAGCATGTCCCGACGTCGCGCCCTGCACGGACCCTTTCCTGGCCGTGTAGAATCAGATGTCTCCGTCATCATGCCCACTCAACAACCTCGCTCCTATGCAGCAGCGCACTTCGCGCTCGAGCTCGACGGCAAAGAGGAGGTCGGCTTGTTCAAGTCGATCGAGGGCGGGTCGATCAAGACCGACGTGATGACCTACCAGAACGGCACCAGCTTCGACCGCTGGCGTCAGCTCGGGAAGCCCAAGTTCGAAGACCTCAAGCTTCAGGTTGGCTTGTCGATGAGCAAGCCGTTTTATACGTGGCTCGACAACTTCTTCCAGAAGAAGGTCGAGCGGAAGACCGGCGCGATCGTCGCCGCCGACTTCTACTATTCGGAGCGCGCGCGTCGCGAGTTCAAGGAAGCGCTGATCAAGGAGATCGTGTTCCCGAAGCTCGACGGCTCGGACAAGAACTCGGTCTACATGGGTGTGTCGATCGCCGTCGAGGAGCTGGTGTTCAAGCCCGGCACCGGCCGCGAGCTCTCCAAGCCCGCCGGCTTCGAGAAACAGAAGTCGTGGACCTCGAACAACTTCCGGTTCCGGCTCGATGGCTTCGAAGCGCAGTGCAAGCGCATCTCGAAGATCGATTCGTTCACCGTCAAGCAGAACGTCATCGAGTACCACGCAGGTGGCTTCCTGGCGCCGATCAAGTGCCCGAGCCAGGTCGAGTTCCCGACCATCACGTTCTACGTGCCCGAGGTCGATTCGCAGCCGTTCGCCGAGCACTTCAAGAAGCGCGGTGTCGATGGTGAGCTTCCGGGACGTCTGACCGGCTCGATCACCACGTTCGACAGCGAAGGCATCGACCTGTTCGAGGTGTCGTTCGACGGCGCCGACATCTGCAACGTCCAGCCCGACAAGATGGATGCCGGCAGCGAGGACATCAAGCACGTCAAGGTCGACATCTACTGCGAAAAGATGGCGTTCAAGTACCTCGGCTAACGAGGCGCTACTGCTGACGGCTCTCGTCGCGCAGCAGCTGCCAGCGCTCGATCGCCTCGGCCTTCGCGGCTCCGAGGATCTCGGTGACCGCCTCGATCTCGTCAGGATCCGTGGAGAACGCCGCGACCGGCGTCAGCACGAACGCGAGCACGTCGAGGGCGCTTTTCGGATCCGGATGATAGGTGCTGCTGTACAGCGTCTCGCCCATGGCCTCACCCTCACCCTCGCGGATCACCGCGGCAACTTTTCGTCAAGGAACGGGGAGATCTCCCCTCGTCCCACGATCCGCTAGGATGCGCGCATGGCTCGCTCGAAGGTCGCCGTCGTTCGCGTCCGTCCCGACACCGTCCTCGAAGACATCGATCGGCTGCACGGCCTTGCCGAAGTCGAGCGCGCGTTCACGGCCGGCGCGCCGACGATCCTGAAGGACAACATCTCGTGGCACTTCCCGTTCCCCGGCGCGAACACCACGCCGTGGCAGCTCGAGGGCACGATCAAGAGCCTCAAGTCGCGCGGCTTCGCGGAGCAGATCTGCGTCCAGAACAAGACCGTCGTCACCGACGCGTTCAAGGGCGAGGACCTCAATGGCTACCTCCCGATCTTCAAGCGCTACCAGATCCCGGTTCGCTACAACTTCAAGCCCGAGGACATGACCTGGTCGGTCTACAAGCCGAAGGCGAAGATGCGCGTGCTCGACACCATCTTCCCCGAGGGCATCCAGATCCCGGATGCGTTCCACGGCGCCAACATCGTTCATCTGCCGACGACGAAGTGCGTCGCCGGCGACACCCAGGTCATGCTCGGTGACGGATCCCTGATCGCGATTCGCGATCTCGTCGAGGGCAAGCTGAGTGCGGCAGGCCTCGTCGCTGTGGGGCCAGATGGCTCGATTGCGGTCGGTGGCGACGCGACAGTCATGGCGATGGATCCCGACGGCCACGTACGCCCCAAGCTGGCAACCCGGTTCGCGCGCACGTCGCGTCGCGGACGCAAAGTTCTTCAACTCACGATGAAGTCAGGACGAGCGATCACCGCAACCGAGGATCACCCGCTCTTCGCTGCGGGCGGCTGGCAGGTGTGTGGCGAGCTCGTCGTGGGGAGTCGGGTCGCGATCGCACGTCGGATGACGCTCGCCGGTCGCGCGCAGCGCCTGCCTCGTACGCATGCGGCGCAGCCACTTCCCCAGATCTCCGCGCGTCCAGGGCGGACCTATACCCAGCACTTCAACCAGACTGTTCTCGACGAGTACCGTCAGGGTCAGACGGTCACAGCGATCGCGGCGCAGCGTGAGGTGCGATGGCAGGTCGTGCAATCGATCCTGAAGCGGCATGGCGTCCCGTTGCGACGCAATGTCGTCCCCGTCTCGATCCCGGAATACACATCGGACGGGTTCTGGCGCTGGATGGGCTACCTGGTCGCTGAAGGTTGCGCGGAGGATCTCGACAAAGGCGCGGGAAAGATCTGGTGGACGAACACCGACCCCGAGCTGCGGGCAGATTTTGTCGCTCTGTCATCGCAGCTATTCGACGTCGAGGCGCGTGAGCGCAATGCCGCGCAGATCTCGATCTACGGCCGCGACCTGGTTCGGTTCCTCGCCGAGCTCGGCCTGCCGGTACCGCTGAACTCGGGGAACAAGCACGTTCCGGACTTGCTGTTTCGGTGCTCCGACACGGAGATCGCGGCGTTCCTGTCTGCGTATCTCGACGGCGACGGAACGGTTTCGGCGAAACAGGCTGAGGTCTCGGCGGTGACCAAGAGCGAGCAGCTCGCACGAGATGTGATCGTTCTGTTCGCGCGACTCGGCATCGCGGCGTTCGTCAAGCCGGTGCAGATCGTGCCGCCTGGCCATCAAGTCGCTCGAACGTACTTTCAGGTCACCGTCTCGGGCGCGCCGCTACTTCGCCTCGGCGAGGTGCTCTCGCTTCGCCACCCCGAGAAGGCGCGCCGGTTAGCCGCGCACGTCGACCGCCTCGCAGACAGCAAGCAGCCGAGTAACTGGGACACGGTGCCGTTTCCACGCGAGCTGTTCCGGACCGTACGAGAAGGACTCGGATTCACGCAGGCGTCGACCGGGCTCGCCAGCTCGGTCAACAACATAGAGAACGGGTACACAGTTCCGACGGCTCGGATTGCGCAGCAGTTCGTGCGGTTGTTCGACGACACTGCGGGCGACCAGCTCGCGATCGAACGCAGCCGTCTACGAACGCTCGCCAGTCCCGACCTCGCGTGGGATCACGTAGAGACGATCGAGGAAATCGCCGGCGAGCTCGATCTCTACGATATCACTGTCCCCGAGGCCGAGTCGTTCATCGCCAACGGCATCGTGGCGCACAACTGCCACATCTACACCACGACCACCGGCGCGATGAAGAACGCGTTTGGCGGGCTGCTCAACACCAAGCGCCACTACACGCACTCGTGGATCCACGAGACGTTGGTCGACTTGCTCGCGATCCAGAAGGAGATCCACGCCGGGCTGTTCGCGGTGATGGACGGCACGACGGCCGGCGACGGGCCAGGGCCGCGCACGATGCGCCCGGTGATCAAGGACGTCATGCTGGCGTCCTCGGATCAGGTGGCGATCGATGCGGTGGCCGCGCAGATGATGGGCTTCGATCCGATGTCGCTGCCGTACATCAAGCTCGCCGACGAGGCCGGGCTCGGCAACGGCAAGCACGAGAACATCGAGATCGTCGGTGACGTCGCGCTGGCCGACGAGCGCTGGGGCTTCTCGGTCGGCGACAACGGCGCCTCGATGGTGGGCGACGTGATGTGGTTCGGCCCGCTGAAGCGGTTCCAGAAGCTGTTCTTCCATACGCCGCTGGTGAACCTGTTCGTGCTCGGCTCCGAGGCCTATCACGACTACTACCGGTGGCCACTGCGCGATAAGCGCGTGTTCGAGCAGTGGCGCGAGACCACACACTGGGGCCAGCTGTTCGACTACTACCAATCGCACGGCACGCTCGCGCCGAGCGACGTCGCGAAGCCGCAGGTGGGCTGACATGGGGCTGTTCGACAGCATCTGTGCGGAGAGCGGCCTGATCATCTGCGACGAGCAGCAGCTGATCCCGATCATCGAGACCGCGAAGGATCGCTGGGTGCCGCTCGGCCTCCCGATCACGGGGACCAACGATCGCGGCGGCACGATGGATGTCCCGGGCACGCTCGACGATGCGATGAAGCGCCTGGTCGCGATCGGCAAGAAGCTCGCATTCAAGTACCCGGTGAAGAAGGTGACGCTCGAGTCCTTGCTCGACGAGATCCGCGGAGACGGCGGCATCGCGACCTTGAGCGGCAAGCGCGTGTCGTTCTCCCTGATCGACGGCGCGGTGTTCGACGCGATCGTCGGCGTCGTCAAGGCGGGCGGGGCCAGCGCATGGACCCGTTACGCGAAGCTCGCGCTCGGCGACCCGGGGCCGAAGTTGCCGAACCGCCAGCCGGGGAGCGCGAAGAAGAAGCCGAGCGTCGATGCGACAACGAAGCGCCTGGCGAAGGCGATCCTCGACGCACCCGACGATGCTGGCACGCGGAAGGTGTTGCTCGATCACCTGCTGCAGCGCGAGGATCCGCACGCACGCTTGCTCTCGATCCTGCCCGTGCTCGGCAAGGTCGATGTCGCCGAGCTCGTGCTGTCCGAGACGCACGCGATGTACAGCGCCGCCGACAGGAAGGCTCTCAAGCCCGCGATGGTCGAGCTCGCGCGGTTCCTCGCCTGGGGGACGCAGCTCCTGCCGGCCTCGGGTGAGGGCCAGTTCTACGGCTACACGCCGGAGGATCCCGAGGACGACCTCGACGGCTATTCGAAGCCGTACAGCGATCACGCGCGCGAGAAGTACGCGGGCATGCCCGAGCTGTTGCCCGCGATCGTCCAGAACGAGAAGGCGTTCAAGGAACGCGGCGCGGACTGATCACTTCTTCTTCGCGGGCTTCGTGGGCTTCGTGGGCGCGGCAGGTTTGGAGAACGTGACCGATGCGTGATCGATCGGATACCGCGCCTGCATCATCTCGACGATCACCGCGTTGAACTCTTTCGCCGACGCGGCGGACTTGCTCGGCTTGACCACGAACGCGTTGTCATCGTCGACGGGCAAGCCGACGTCGACGACGAGCGGGTACTTCTTGTCGGGCTCGATCTTCGCCGGTGTCTTCACCGTGATCGCGTGGAGCTGACCGTTGATCACGATCGAATCGGGACGGTCGCGCGTCATCGGGATGTCGAGCGGTGCGCCCCACGGCTCGGCGCCCTTCGGCAGGCGAGTCTGTGCGCCGGCGAGGTCGGTGAGCAGCTCGGTGCGCTCCTTGGCGTCGAGCACGCGCGGGCGGCCGCGCTCCTCGATCCGCGTGTAGAGGTGACCGACGGTGAGCAGCTTGTTCGCGTGGATGTAGAGCTTGTCCTGCGCGGCATCGCGCACCGGGTGCCAGAACTGATCGAAGTAGAAGTTGCCGGGGCCGTAGTGGACGTAAGCGCCGCGATGGACCTCCCACGGATGCGGGCAGTGAGCCTGACTGCCCATCACGAAGGCCGGGCCGGCGTCGGCGAGCGCGCGGAGATCGCGCACGAGGCCCTGCGGCGGATCGTGCTTGTAGACCTCGTCGTGCTGCACCGAGACGATCGGCACGTAGCCACGCTTGCGGAGATCGGCGATCTGCCACTGCATGCGGGGCAGGTCGCACGCGGCGACGCCGGGCCCGCGGCGCAGGACCTTCCATTCCGTCATCGGTGCGTTGCAGCCGAGAAACGCGAGTTTGTTGCCCTTGTGCTCGAGGAGGCGTGGCGTGGTGGCCTCGACCTGATCGCGGCCGCCGCCGAACCAGATCCAGCCGCGCTTCTCGTACATCGCGATGGTGTTCTTGATCCAGTCGTGGCCGAAGTCGTGAAGGTGCGAGCCGGTGAGCTCGATGATGTTGGCGTGCGATTTCTCGAGGAGCTCGATGTAGCTCTCCTTCGAGCAGAACTGCATCGTTGGCTTGCCGTCGCCGGTGTTGCACTTCGGGAGGAACGACACCTCGTTCGAGATGTGCACGAAGTCGGCGGCGGCGAGCCACGGCTCGACGCCTGGTAGGGGATAGAGGACGCCCTTCTCCTCCATCAACTTCGACGTGAAGCGCGTCAGCGCCGTGGTGCCGGTCATCACCAGCACGGTGAGCTTCTCGGGATCGATGTTGCGCACCGCGATCTTCGTCGCGGAGCTCGCCGCAGATCCGCAAAGGGGCACCGCGAGCGGGCCGGGCTTGTGGTCGAGCGGATGCACGCCGTCGACGGTGACGACCTTCCAGTTCGGCATCAGCTCGTCGGCGGGGACGATCGCCCACAACGTGTCGGTGACGTCGGGGCGCGCGGTGTCGGCGAGCGGAACGGCGTGGCCGTCCCCGAGTTGCGTGGTCAGCGCGGCGATCGCATCGGCGGTTGCCGTGAACGACGACTTCGCCCACGCCGCCTTCAGCTCGTCGGCGGTGACGTTCTCCGTCCTCGAGAACGCTGGCGCCGCGATCGCGTAACGCCACTCGCCGACGCGATCGGCATCGCCAGGCTTGCAGACGCGCAGCGCGACGCCGGGCTTGCACGCGCGATCCGGGACCGCCGCATCACAGGTCGCGACCGCTGGTGCGCCGGGGATCGTGGTTCCGGGCACCGGCGCTGCCGACGTCTGCGCAGGTTGCGACGTCGTCGTGTTGCCGCACGCGGCACAGATCACAAGCAACCAGCCCCTCTGCATCCCGCGCAGTATCACCCCGCGGGGCAGTCGGCTCAACTGTCGTCGACGAGCTCTCGTAATCGATCGACGGCTTGCGCGTGCAACCGGCTCGCCCACGACTTCGAGATGCCAAGCTCGGCGCCGGCCTCGAGGAGGTTCTTGCCCTCCCAGTAATGCTTGGTGACCAGCTGGCGCTCTTTCTCGGGGAGTCGATCGATCGCGCTGCGCAGGCGGGCGGCGATCTTGATCGAATCGAGGTGCTCCGACGGCGGCGGCGCATCGGAGGCTGGCTCGAAGCCTTTGTCCTCGCGCAGCGTCTCGAGCGACGTCATGTACATCGTCCGGATCGCCGCCATTGCTTGCTTGAGCTGGGCGAGCGCCTCGGCGCCTTCGGCCGGCTTCGCACCGCGGCTCGCCGCACCAGCATCGCGCTCGGTCCGGTGTTCGAGGTACTCGGCAGCAGCACGCAGCGCGACGAGCTTGGCCCACACGCGCTTCGGCAACGTGGTGTTGCGGCGCAAGCCGTCGATGATCGAGCCTTTGACCCGGTACCAGGCGAACGTCGCGAACGACGCGCCCTTCGTGGGATCGTACCGACTCGCCGCCTCGGTGAGCCCCGCGTTGCCGAGCGACACCAGCTCGTCGAACTCGACGTGCTGCTTGACCCGCGGATAGATCATGGCCGCGGCCTTCCGCGACAGCTCCGTGTGCGTCTCGATCAAGCGAGTGCGCTCGGCCGCCTCCACGCCGCGAACGTACCTTATTTACGAGCGTCGCTCGGCAGTCAACCGCGATACCGTGTCGCCGTGGGGACGTTCACGCAGCTCGGCGATCGCGACGTCGCACAGCTCGCGTCCGCGTTTTCGCTCGGCGAGGTCGTCGCCTATCAGCCGATCGCGGCCGGCACGATCAACTCGAACTTTCGCGTCGAGACCGTGCGCGCGACCGACCATCCACATGCAGACACGCAGTCGTGGTTCCTCCGCGTCAACGAGGGCAAGTCCGAGGACGATGTCGCCTACGAGGCTCAGCTCGTCGAGGCGTTCGCCACCGGCGGTGTGCCCACGCCAGCTCCGATCCGCGCGAGCGATGGCCGCCGCTACGCATCGCTCGGCACCAAGTGGGTCTCCGCGTTTATGTGGCGGCCCGGAACGCACCTCGCCGCCGCCGAGGTGACGCCGGAGCTCGCGCGCAAGCTCGGCGCGGCGCTCGCGCAGCTTCACATCACCGGGCTCGCGCTCCCCACCGCGTGGCGCCGCGCCAGCATCTACGACCATGCGCACCTGGTGGGGCGCTATCACGGCTTTCGGGGCAATCCCGATCCTGCGCTCGCTCACGCGATCGCCGTGCTCGGTGAGGAGCTGGCCGAGGCCGAGCGGGCGGCGCCGATCCGTGCGGCCGCCACCCACGGGATCATCCACGGCGATCTGTTTCGCGACAACGTGTTGTGGGGCGAGGGCGCGAGCCGCGAGATTGTCGCCATCCTCGACTTCGAACAGGCGTCCGGCGGCAGCCTGCCGTACGACCTCGCGGTCTGCATCAACGACTGGTGCTGGCTGCCCGGTGGCCCGAGCTTCGATCTCGTCGCCGGCTTGCTCGATGGCTATCGCGCGATCCGACCGCTGCCCGATCCCGATCTCGCGGCCCTGGTTATAGAAGTCCGGGCTGCCGCGGCGCGGTTCACGATCACGCGCATCACGGATGTCTATTTGGCAACGGTGACCAACCCCGAGAAAGACTTCCGTGCCTTTCTGGCGCGTAGTGAAGCTTGGAGAGGCCCGGCACTTGGCCAACTTAGCTCGCTGTTGTAGCGTCTCGGCCTGGCCTTTCTCGTGCAACGGCACCGTTCGCGAATGCATCGTTGGTTGTTCTTCATATCCCTGCTCGCTGTCTCGGCGAGCTGCGCAGGCAAGCAGGGGAAGTTTGTCGTCGGGACGCGCATCCCGTACAGCGAGAGCAACAACGCCGTGCTCAAGGCCTGCGAGGAGTATCGCCTCGCGGTCGAGCGCGGCGACGCCGATGCGCTGATGCTGATGGCGCACAAGCAGTACTGGGAAGACAGCGGTACGCCGTCCGGCAGCGACGACTACGGCTACGAAGGTCTGCGCAACGTGCTGCTGACCCGCCTGCTCAAGGCCACCGACATTCGATATTCGGTCCGCTACATGGGCCTCAGCCAGCAGTGCCAGGGCGAGCCGGCCGCGGGTTGTCGAGCGGCCGTCGATATCCTGATCGACGCCAGCTACACGGTCTCCAACGCGTACGGCAAGCCGGCGCGCCCCGACAAGCGGGATCAGAATCAGCTCGTGCTCGAGTGGGACGGCCGCCGCTGGTTGTTCCTTTCGGGCATGTAGTACCGTCGAAGCCGGTCTCGGGGATCGAGCTAGCTGCTGAACACGACACCACATGAAGAACGGGCAGAGGTAGACGGCCCCAGCCGACAAGGTCGGCGTCTCGCTTACTGCTCCACTACCGCGGCCGCCTACCTCCGCGACATGGCGAGTAAGTAGTCGTCCCCGAGACCCGCGCAGGAAACAAAGGCTCCCATTGCCGAGATGTATATACGGTATATACGTTGGCGGTTTCGGGGCTCGCTGCGTGGCCGAGCGACGTGATGACGTTGGCGATCTGAGGCCCTGCTCGCCTCGGCCGCTTGTTCGCTCGGCCTCGCGCTACTTCTTGGTCTCGTCGAACCGCACGCGATCGAGCCAGTCCTTGGCGAGCAGGCGATCGCCGGACGACATCTGCGATCCCGAGAGCACGGTGACTGCGAGCCCGAGCCGCGAGCGATCGCCCTTGCGATAGGCCGACACCGCGAGCCGGCGCGCGGCGTTCTTGACGAACGACAGCCCCGGCAGCTCGCGGGCGAGCGCGGCCTCGAGCGACGCCATCGCACCCGCGTGATCGTCGGCGTTCGCCTGCTGGAGGCCGAGCAGATAGTGCGCGATCCCGAGCCGCGGTTCGGCGAGGACGGCCGCCGACGCGGACTCCATCGGCGTTGGCGCTTTGATCCTCGGGGTTCCCGCCGGAGCTCCCGCAACGAGCTCGGGGTCCTTCGCGAAGAAGTACTGCTTCAGGTGCTCGGCGGCCGGGCCGGTATGCGCGAGCGTGAAGCTCATCGCATCGAGCTCGCGGCGCTCGTCGAGATCGAGCGGCAGCGTGCGAGCGAGCTCGATCAGCTGCGTCGTGCGCTTCCAGTCGCTGCGGGTGGCGGCCGCGCGGGCGAGCCGGCGAAACGCCTGTGCGCGGAGCGAGACCGTGACGTTGCGCTCGTCGATCGCGAGCAGCATCCACTGCGTCTCGGCCTCGGGACGCCGGAGCTCGTCGCCGTACATGAAGTCGCCGAGCTGGAGCAGATAGCGCGGTTCGAAGATCGAATCGGCGCAGACCTGGCGCATCCGCGCGATCGCCTCGTCGCGCTGGCCATCGGCGAGCAGCTGGACGGCTTGATGATAGCGCTTGGCGATCGCGTGCGGGCAGGGTCGCGAGAACACGCTGGTGGCGCGGAAGCGTTCCTTCTGCGCTTCGACCACGCTATCGGGCACGTCGATCTTCGCGAGCATCTCGCGCCACTCGCGCTCGAGGCGATCGCGCGACACGCCGTATGAACCTTCGAAGTCGCCGCCGCTGCGATACAGCTCGCGCAGCTTCGGGGCGCCGTGGCGATCGAGGAGGAAGCGGAGGAACGAGCCGGCGGTGGTGTAGCCCTGCGCCGCGGACACCGAGAAGAACGACAGCGAGAACAGCGTGTCGAGCGACGGCAGCTTGTCGAGCTTCTGGATCACGCGCACCGATTCGTGCGGATTCGGACGGTCGTAGCTCGCGGGCCAATCGACGGCGACGGCGAGCCCCTCGATCAGGCCGGGGCTCGCGAGCAGCGGGATGCCGGCGAACCGCCGCGACGCGACGCCCCACAACGGATCACCGAACTCCGCGGCGATCGCGTGAGCGATCTCGTGGCGCAGCGAGTTGTGGGGAAACGAGCGGTGCTCGAGAT